>JACZVB010000099.1 GCA_022572865.1 Chloroflexota bacterium
CTCGGGCTCTTTTCGGGAGGCAGGCCGCCGGAATTCGCTATGGTCCAGCCGATATGCCCAACTCCGAACTGGCTCAGCACCTCCGCCAGGCCTAAGTACTCCTCATTGGAGGCCACGTGGCTCGGCAGCCAGGACCCGTCCTCCGGCCTGTCCCCCGTGTTCATATCTGATGAGAAGCCAAAGGCCCCGGCTTCCATGGCCTCATGGAAGAGCCGCTTCATCTCGTTCAGCTCCTCCGCTGTCACCGATGTCCTTTCCCGAGAGGGAATCATCCCCAGCACATAGCCCCGCAACGGAGAGAAGGGGAACAAGGCTCCTACATTCACGCCCAGTTTCTGCCGGTCCAGGCTGTCAAGGTACTCGGGGAAGGTCTCCCAGTCCCATCGCATGCCCAATCTCATGGACTCCAGGGGGATCGCCTCGATGCGGTTCATCATCCGCATATTCAGCTCTCGATCTTCGGGCCTGGTTGGCGCAAAGCCGAAACCGCACTGGCCGATGGTGAGAGAGGTCACCCCGAACCAGCCCGAAAGCGTGGCATAGGGGTCCCAGTTAAGCTGGGCATCGTAGTGGGTGTGCAGGTCGATGGCCCCCGGGGCCACGATACAGCCGCTGGCATCAATCTCTTTAGCGGCGCCCGAAGGAATCCTGCCGCTGATCATCGATATCCGGCCGTCTTTGATGGCCAAGTCTGCCTGGTATCTGGGAACGCCCGTTCCATCTACTATGGTCCCGCCCCTAACTACAAGGTCGTACTCCCTCATGGCCTGCCTCCTGACTTCTTATTCCACGTACAACCCACCTTAGATCGTTCCGGAGAAGCACAGTATACGACAAGTGCCACGGGGCTAGCATAATGGCCCCGGGCTCCGCAGCTCACCACACAGCAAATTGCCCACAAGGCTAGAAATGGGAACCATCTACCTCCCAAAGCCATCAAATCTGTAGCGCCATGCCGGTCGGCTGCGATAGTTTGAAGTCCCTTTTCAGAATTCTAAGCCACTAAAATGAATGTCGATCTGCATTGTTTACATAATGCCACCGCAAGCCCCTGGGGCGCCCCCAGTCTAGCGCTACTCTAAATAACTAATGGTGCTAGTTTACTCAGCATTCACAACCGACTCCAAGGCAACTGGTCCATGTCATTCTGAGTCCCGATATTCGGGACTTGCAGCATGGTCTAGCAGACTAGCACCAAAGGTTAAATACACCGCTTCTTGTCCTGCTTGTTTCACCCTCTAGGGCCGCCTGACCATTCGTAGTTGTGGAATCGTCCATGATTCCACTGGAGTGTGTTAATCTCAACGGCATGAAACTGGAAGATGAGGAGGCACCTATGGACCTAGTAATCAGAGGGGGAAGCGTTGTTACTGCTACAAGCGAGTTCACCGCTGACATTGGCATTCGGGATGAGAAAATAGCGCAGCTCGGCGGCAACATGACCGCCGTTGATGAGATCGATGCCAGGGGTAAGCTGGTCGTCCCGGGTGGGATAGATATGCATGTTCATCTCGAACGGATGGACCTGTTGAGCAAGGGGGACCGGCCCCGTATGGTGGACGACTTTTATACCGGTACCGTGGGTGCCGCTATCGGGGGTGTGACCACAGTTGGAAACATGGTCTTCCCCGAGCGTGGAGAAGACCTGGGCCTGATGGGGATGCTGCAAGTTGCTGAAGCCGATGCCGAGGCTAATGCGATTATCGATTATACCTTGCATCCGGTGGTCACCGACCCCTCGCGGGCGGCCATCAGGGAGCTTCCTCATATGGCTAAGGCGGGATACACAAGCATAAAGATTTTTACTCTCTATGGCTTTGATAAGCGGGTGCAAGACTATATCGAAGTCATAGAGGCCGCCGGCCGCAACGGAATCCTATCGATGATTCACTGCGAGGACAAACCTATCAACACCTTTTTGGAGCAACGCCTTGTGGCCGAGGGCCAGTCTGATGTGCGCTACTACCCCGACAGCAGGCCCGATTACGGAGAGGCTGTGGCTACTGCCCGCGCTATCGCCATAGGTGAGGCTGCGAAATCGCCCATCTACATAGTCCACCTTTCATGTGCTGCTGCCCTGGACGTTGCCCGGCGTGCGGTCGCCTCGGGCCAGAAGGTATACGTCGAAACCCGGCCCATCTACCTATATCTGACCAGGGAGCGATACCAGCTGCCCGATGGCGCAAAAGACGTGGGGTGGCCTCCTTTGCGGGAGCGCTCAGACGTCGATGCCCTCTGGCAGGGCTTGAGCATGGGAGGTGTGGACACCCTCTGCACCGATCACGCACCCTGGACCCTGGACCACAAACTCGATCCCAGCCTCAAGGTGGGCAGCTTTCGTCCGGGCATGGCCAACCTGGAGACGCTTATGCCGATGCTTTACTCCGAGGGAGTACGAAAGGGCAAGATATCTATTGGTCGATGGGTGGAGCTGATTTCTACAAATGCGGCGAAGCTGTTCGGCATCTTCCCCCAGAAGGGCGCGATAGCCGTCGGGTCCGATGCTGATCTGGTGGTGTGGGACACGGACCTAAGGCGCACCATTCGAGGCGAGGAGATGGCCTCTAACGCGGGCTACGACGTGTATGAGGGTTGGGAGGTCCAGGGATGGCCCATCTTCACGATCTCAAGAGGAGAGGTGGTCTTCGAGAACGGCAGGGTCACGGGGGCGAGGGGCAGGGGCCGGCGGGTCATTCGAGGGCCTCACATGCCGCTCTAGGCCCTGAGCGCCCTCTCTTTTCCAAGGTGCGTAGTATCCAAAAGGAGATGTGATGGACGAGATTATCTATCTCTCCGCGACGAACATGGCCCGGATGATCAGGCAAAAGGAAGTTTCCTCAGTGGAGCTGGTGAATGCCCACCTAAAACGGATCGAGGAGGTGAACCCCAGACTCAACGCCGTTGTGCAGGTCGATGGGGAGAGGGCGCTTGACGCTGCCCGTCGGGCTGATGAGGCCCTTGCCGGGGGTGAGGGCGGGGCAGCGCTTCACGGTGTTCCCATGACCATTAAGGACTCCCTGGACACGGCGGACATGATCACCACAGGGGGCACTAAAGGGCGGTCGTCCTTCGTGCCTGAGCAAGATGCGACCGTCGTGGCCCGTCTCCGGTCTGCCGGCGCCATCCTGCTGGGCAAGACCAACACCCCGGAGCTGACCCTGGCCGGTGAGACAGACAACCTGATTTACGGCCGGACCAACAATCCCTACGACCTTTCCAGGAGTCCCGGCGGAAGCAGCGGTGGCGCAGCAGCAATCATTGCGGCAGGTGGCTCCCCTCTGGACCTGGGCAGCGATACCGGTGGGAGTATCCGCTCACCCGCTCATTACTGTGGTATCGCCGGCATCAAACCTACGTCGGGTCGGGTGCCCAGGACGGGACACATAGTTCCCTTTGGGATGGGTGCATTGGACTCGCTGACACAGATCGGGCCGTTGGCCAGGTATGTGGAAGACCTGGCATTGATATTGCAGCTCCTCGTTGGAGTCGATTGGCTGGACCCGGGGATAATCCCGATGCCGCTAGGCGACCCTGATGATATCGCTCTCAAGGGTCTAAGAGTCGCTGTGTATACCGACAACGGGATCATCGCCCCCACTCAAGAAACGGCTGAGACAGTCCTTGAGGTGGCGAAGGCCCTTGAAGACGCCGGCATGGCGGTAGAAGAAGCTCTACCCCCGGCCTTGGTCATGACCAACGACCTGTACTACGGTATCTCGGGGGCCGATGGCCAGGCCTGGGTCCGCAGGCTTTTAGAAAAGGCCGGGACAACTGAGATGAGCCCCGTGATAAATAAGCGGCTGGAAGAGTCCGAAGCTATCGATACCCCTGGATTTACCTTCTTGTTGGAAGAGTTAGATAGGTTTCGGAGTGAAATGCTTTCCTTCATGAAGGACTACGACCTGATTCTGTGTCCGGCGGACGCCTTCCCCGCCCTACCCCACGGCGCACCGCAGGAGGACAAAAGATACAGAGACTTTAGCCACACCAGCGCTTATAACCTGACCGGATGGCCGGGAGCCGTCGTTCGGGCCGGCACCTCGCCGGAGGGCTTGCCTATCGGGGTGCAGGTGGTGGCCGGAGCATGGCGGGAGGACGTGGTATTGGCCGTAGCCAGGTCTATCGAGTCCATGTTTGGTGAGTGGAAGCCGCCCTCACTTTAATGCCAGGTTTCCCTCTCCCTACTACGATACCCCGTTCCCCTTAGGCCAACAGGAGCGAACATCCTGCATCACGGTAGCCCGAGACGGGTCGAATGCCATCCCATCTACGCCGGTTGCCGGGCCGGCGGCCTTGTATCCGGGAACGTAATTGAGGGTATTCCCTCAATGAAGATACAAGTAATTCCCATTGTCCGTTGACAGGTGCGTGGCTATCCTTCTACGAGATGGTTGGATAAGTGAAGGAAGGAGTGTCAGGTGGCTACTATCTATTTCAAATCGTGTCCAAGGTGCTCGGGAGACATCATCCGGGAGAAGGACCACAACGGCGCGTTCAATTCATGCCTGGCGTGTGGGTATGTGACCTACCCGGACCTTCACAGGCCGGTGCAGGCCCTACCCATGCCTATGTGGTCGGCACGAGCAGACTCCTTGCACCAGGGGCCTCTTCTAATCGAGGAGCCCGAGCTGGTGAGCAGTACGTCCCTGTAAAAGCAATCTCGTTCTAAACCGATGCCCCTGGACCGGTAGACCGTTTCCCGGCATCATCCTGCCAACTGACATCGTCGCCCATTGACCTAGCTGTCTGGTGCGGGCTAAAGGACCAGGACGCTAGCGCAGAAGGTTGGCTACGGGCCGCTCATGGTCTCTGAGGCTGCGACCAGATATCTGCACCTGCGAGACGGGTCAATACCTGACGAAGGACCTGTTCAGCAATTCGATCTGCTCGGGGGCCAGCCTCCACCCCGAGGCATTACAGAACTCCATTATCCGATCTTCGCTATTGGACTTGGGTATGGCGATAACGTTCGACTTGGAGGTGCACCAGTTGAGCGCCACCTGCGCCTGGGTCTTCCCGGTCTCCGATGCGATCTCCCTCAGCACCTTCATGGCCCTGGTATGCCAGAAGAAGGCTAGAGACGACAGCTTGCCCTGGGCCAGGGGGCTGTAGGCCTGGACGGTGATACCATTCTCCTGGCAATAGGGGATGACACCGTCCTCTATCTCCCTGTCTACGAGATTATAGAGCACCTGGTTAGATACGATCTCGTTTTGCTTTAGAGCGTCCTGGGCTTCTTTCATCTGATCGACGGTGAAGTTGCTCACTCCGATGTACCGGACCTTCCCCTCCTCGACCAGGACCTCCAGGGCCCTCATGGTCTCCTTCATGGGGACGGAGGCATCGGGCCAGTGCACCTGGTACAGGTCAATGTAGTCAGTCCCCAGCCTGGAGAGACTGTCATTGGCCGCGGCTATCACCTGGTCGTACTTCAGGTTGGCCCCCGACACCTTGGTCGCCAGGAACACCGACTTTCTCTGGCCCCTGGCCACCTGCCCTACCACCTCTTCGCTTCCGTACCTTTCCGCGGTGTCGATTAGGAAGGCCCCCGCCTCGACACCTTTGCGCAGGGGCCCGGTCCCTCCGCCATAAGCCGATGTCCCGAGGCCGATCTCAGGCAGCATAACTCCCGTATTTCCCAACTCTTTCAGTTCCATGGTAAGCCTGCTCCAAGATAGATTACGGACATTTGCTAGGCCGGTGCGCGGAAATTTCGAATTGCATCTCTGCCAGCTTTATCGAACGAGCGGATGTGAAAAGCCGGCAGTTCGTCGCGTGGAAGGTGACCGGCTCGCCCTGAACCCCCAGACCCTCTAGGCCGGCTCGGGCCTTGGGTCTCCCAGGGGCCCGGTGTCAGGTTCCGATTCCCTGACCGGCTTTTTGGCGGCAGCGCTGACCAGTTGGGCTGAGACTAGCTGAGCGTAGAGCCCGCCCTTCGCCAGCAGCTCCGAGTGAGTCCCCTCCTCCGCCTTACGGCCGTTATCCAGTACCACAAGCTTATCGGCGTCCCGCACGGTAGAGAGGCGGTGGGCTATGACCAGGGTACTCCGGCCTTTCATCAGGCGGCCCAGGGCCTCCCTTACACGCTGCTCGCTTACCGCATCGAGGTGTGAGGTGGCTTCGTCCAGGATCAGGACCGGG
>JACZVB010000100.1 GCA_022572865.1 Chloroflexota bacterium
ATCGCTGAACCACAGCCGAATGAACTTTACATCCTGCTCCTTGGCCGTGTGGAGGACGTATCTGTTCGCCTCCTGGTCTCTGGTGGTCATCGGTCTTACACGTCGTAGTAGAGTTGGAACTCGTAGGGGTGGGGCCGGAGCCTCATAGGGTCCACTTCCATGGTGCGTTTCTGGTCGATCCAGGTCTCTATCAGGTCACGGGTGAAGACGTTCCCCTTCAAGAGGAACTCGTGGTCCTCTTCAAGGGCGTCCAGCACCGCCTCCAGGCTGCCGGGCACCTGGGACACCTTGGCCGCCTCCTCAGGAGGCAGCTCGTATATGTCTTTTTCCAGGGGTTCGCCCGGGTCGATCTGTTTCTCTATGCCGTCCAGGCCCGCCATCAGGAGGGCCGAGAAGGTCAGGTACGGGTTGCAGGACGGGTCTGGAGGTCGGAACTCTATGCGCTTGAGCTTAGGCTTCTTCGACACCATCGGTATCCTGATGCAGGCGCTGCGGTTGCGGGCCGAGTAGGCGAGGTTGACCGGGGCCTCGAAACCGGGCACCAGGCGTTTATAGGAGTTGGTGGTGGGAGCGCAGAAGGCCATGAGGGCCGGGGCGTGGGCCAGCAACCCTCCTATGTAGTACTTGCAAAGCTCGCTGGTCAGGGCGTAGCCCTCGCCGTAGAACAGGTTCTCCCCGTCCTTCCACAGGCTCTGGTGCACGTGCATGCCGGTCCCGTTGTCCATAAAGAGGGGTTTGGGCATGAAGGTGACGGTCTTGTGGTGCTTGGCCGCGACGTTCTTTAAGATGTATTTGTACAGCATCACGCTGTCCCCCATCTTGGTGAGGGTCCCGAAGCGCATGTCTATCTCCCCCTGGCCCGCGGTAGCGACCTCGTGGTGGTGCACCTCCACGGGAATGCCGATCTCTATCAGCTTCAGCACCATCTCGCTGCGGAGGTCCTGGAGGGTATCGACGGGGGGCACGGGGAAGTACCCCTCCTTGTAGCCGGGCCGGTGGCCCATATTTTGATGGTCGTTTCGGCCGCTGTTCCAGATCCCCTCTTCAGAATCGATGTAATAGTAACCGCTGTGCTCGTTCTGGCCGAACCGGATATCATCGAAAATGAAGAACTCCACCTCGGGGCCCCAGTTGCTTACTTCTGCTATGCCCGTGGACTTCAGGTAGGCCTCGGCCTTCTTGGCGACGTGCCTGGGGTCCCGGGAGTAGCTCTCTCCGGTGATCGGGTCCTTGATGTCGCACAGAATGCTCATGCTGGGGACCTGGTAGATCGGATCGACAAAGGCGGTATCGGGGTCGGGCATCACCAGCATGTCGCTTTCGTGGATCTGCTGAAAGCCCTGTATACTGGACCCGTCGAACCCCAACCCTTCCTGGAAGACCTCCTCGGTGAGCTCTCCCACTGGGATGGAGAAGTGCTGGAGCTTGCCGAGCAGGTCGGTAAATTTCAGGTCTACTATCTTGATGCCCCTGGCCCGGCACTCCTCGATAACGTCTGCGGCTTTGCTCCTGGAAGTCGTTTCCGCCATTGGACCTCCTTATACCGATGAGGCCCCTGCCTTGAGGGCGAGGGGCCGTTTTTACTCCAAATCCGCCTGCACTAAGCAACTCATAGCAATATGAGTCTACAGTGGGAGCGGCGAATGGGTGTCACAGGAAAGTAACAGTCGTGTAACAAACGTGTAACAAAGAGGGTTCAGGGTGGCGGACGTTATGCTACTGAGTCTCGGCGGTGAACCGGTACCCGACGCCCCTAACCGTCTCGATGAAGGACTGGCCTTCGGCCCCAATCTTGCTGCGGAGCCGCCTAATGTGCATGTCCACGGTGCGGGTGCCGCCGAAGTAGTTGTAACCCCACACCCGGTCCAGAAGAACGTCCCTGGCGAAGACCTTGCCCGGGCTGGCGGCCAGGAACCTGAGCAGCTCGTATTCCTTGTAGGTCAGCCCTATCTTCTTGCTGCCGACCCATACCTGGTAGCTGTCCTGGTCTATGACCAGGGGCCCCCGGGTAAGGGTCTCTCCCCTCTCAGTCCCGGGTCCCTTATCCGGCACCGGACTGCTGCCTAGAACGCTTCGCACCCGGGCCAGGACCTCGTGCTTGTTGTACGGATAGGTGATGAAATCGTCCACCTTTGGCACCACGTCGAAGTCCTGCGGGCTGTCGGGGGCCAGGAGGGCCAGGAGCCGGGCCCTGGTGCCGGCGCGGCAGCGGTCTATGAGGGCGTCGATGTCCGCCTCGACCCGCCTGAGATACGGGACGTCCAGGAAGATCAACATCGTATCCCGGGTCGAGGCCGACTCCAACTCGTCCCAGGGCCTGGGGAGCAGCAGGGAGTCGTAGCCCCTTTCTTTGAGCACGGCCTCCAGCCCCTGAATGTCCAGGGTGCTGTCTCCGAATATCAATACCTGGGCCAACTTCTTATCCCCTTATGGGTTTGCCGCTCCTTCAACAATCCGAGACGCCGCTATTAGATGAAAAGGTGAAGGGCGCCTTCGTCCTTCATCGGAAGGGAGGAGGCGCCCTTTTCTGTGACCTTGTCGATCCGTGCTGATGGCTAGACCACCGCGGGTATGCCGCAAAACGCCTCGTAGTCTATCAGTTCGGTGACCGTTGGGTTGTCTCCGCAGACGGGGCACCCGGGGTCCCGTCTAATCTTGACCTGCCGGAAGTCCATGTCCAGGGCATCGAAGAGCAGCAGTCTGCCGGTAAGAGGCTCGCCGAGGCCCAGGATCAGCTTGATGGTCTCCACGGCCTGAATGGAGCCGATTATTCCGGGGAGAACGCCCAGGACACCGGCCTCGGCGCAGCTGGGCACCATGCCTGGAGGGGGCGGGTCGGGGTAGAGACATCGATAGCAGCCCTTGTCATGGGTGAACACCGATGCCTGGCCCTCGAAGAGGAAGATGCTGCCGTGGACGTTGGGCTTCTTCGCCATCACACAGGCGTCGTTCACCAGGTATCGGGTCGGAAAATTATCGCTGCCATCGACGACGATATCGTAGTCTTTGATGATCTCCATTATGTTCTGGGAGCTGAGACGTACGTTATGCTTAACTACCTTCACATCTGGGTTGATATCATTGAGAGTGTCGGCTGCCGAGTCTACCTTGAGACGGCCAATGTCGTAGCTGTGATGGAGAATCTGCCGTTGCAGGTTGGTCAGTTCAACCACATCGAAATCTACGATGCCCAGGGTGCCTACTCCCGCTGCGCACAGGTAAAGGGCCGTGGGAGACCCCAGGCCTCCGGCCCCTATCAGAAGCACCTTGGCTTCCAGAAGCTTCCTCTGCCCCTTGCTCCCCACCTGAGGCATTATGAGATGCCTGCTATAACGCTGTACCTGCTCCTTGGTAAATGCCAGGGTTTCGACCATTGCTCAGTGCCTCCGGTCAGACCAATTGCCTGTTGTATAATCCTCTCATGGAGAGACGATTCAGCTATCTCCTGGTCACCTCTCCAACTGATATATGATAACATAGAGGCTGCCGACCATCAATTTGAAACTGTTGCCTGCCCACTGGACAGGCAGGGGGAGAGACAGGAAGAATGGCGACCATAGAGCTAGCGGCCGACATAAGGCAGGAACGGGGAAAGAAGACCAGGTTCCTGCGAAGACGGGGATTGACCCCGGCTAATCTCTACGGCCCCAAGATCGATTCAATTGCACTGCAGATCCAGACCAGCCATCTGCAGCAGGCCCTGGTCCAGGGTGGCCGGAACGCATTGTTGTCCATAAAAGTAGCTGGCGAGAAGGACTCCCGGGCGGCGATCATCCGAGCACTCCAGGTCCACCCCGTCACCGATGAGCTGGTCCACGTAGACTTTCTCCAGGTAGATGTGACCAGGACTATCTCCGCAGAAATCCCTGTTGTCCTGGTTGGAGAGTCACCCCTGCCCAAAGGCCAGACTCTCATCACCCAGGCAATCTCCTCCGTCCAGGTGGAGGGCCTGCCCATGGACATTCCCCGCTCCGTCGAGGTGGATATCTCCATCCTTATCGAGATAGACCAGTCCATATGGGTCCGAGACCTTCAGCTTCCGCCCAATATAGAGGCGCTCACCGATCCCGACCAGCTGGTGGTTAAGGCAGCCTTGGCACGGGTAGTGGAGGAGGAGGTAGAAGAAGTGGAGGAGGCCGAGGAAGGGGTCGAGGGTGAGGCTGTTGAAGGGGTGGAGGGCGAGGCCCCAGCGGCCGGGGAGACCCAGTCCCCGTAAGGGAGCGAGTAACGGGCCGGGCCCCAATCCTCGCCACGGATTCCCTTCGTCTCTGCTTCGAATGCCCCGGACCTCGGGGAGGATGCTCGCCCGTGTCACCCTGTTGCTCGTCCTGGCTGTCGTCGCATTCGGGGTAATCTTCGGTTGATGCCGTAAACAGGCAGCGGAGAGCGCCGCCAAGCGCGGGGAAGGCACGTATGCTTCAAGGCATGCTACGTGGATGCCCAGCAGGTGATTCCCCAAGAATCGAGGCTACTGCACTCGGTGACAGGACACCTGATACCCGATACAGCGGGCGATAGTACTTGACTTTTGAGTTATCCAGGCGACCTTTGGGTTACCCAGGGTCTTTGAGTTGCACCTTCTCACGTATCGACGGGTTTATCAGGTTCAACGGCCAGTGGCCCGTCAACACCCTAACCATCTCCTCGCAGACCCTGCGGTGGAGCAGGTCGAAGGCGAAATCGGAATAGGAAGCAGAGTGGGGCAGAACGACGACGTTGTCCATCTTCAGGAGAGGGCTGTCCGGGTCCAAGGGCTCCTTCTCGAAGACGTCCAGCCCCGCGCCTGCAATCCAGCCCTGCTGAAGCGCCCGGATGAGGGCCTGCTCGTCCACCACCGGGCCCCGAGAAGTGTTGATTAGGAAGGCCGAGGACTTCATACGGCGGAACTCTTTCTCGCCCATGACGTGCCGGGTCTCGGGCGTCAGAGGGGTGTGGAGGGAGACGTAGTCGGACCTCTCCAGCAGTTCCTCCAGGCTCACCAGCTTGATGCCGTGGTCGCGGGCGACCGCCGGGTCGATATACGGGTCGTACCCTAGGATCTCCAGGTTAAAGGCCCGGGCCCTGTCCGCGGTGGCCCGGGCTATGTTTCCACAGGCGACCAGGCCCAGGGTCTGGCCGTGAATCGACCCCATGGGCTTGAGCAGCTCTCGTCCCCAGTTCCCTTCCTTTACCCACCTGTCCAGCCGAATCAGTTTCTTGGCGCAGGCGAGGAGCAGCATTATAGCGTGATTGGCTACCTCTTCGATGCAAAAGTCCGGGACGTTGACTACTACGATCGACTTCTCGGTGGCGGCCTCAAGGTCCAGGTTGTCGATTCCGACCCCATACCTTACGATCACCCGGCACTTCTCCAGGCCCTGTATGGCGGCCCGCTTTATTGGCGCTCGTATGGTCAGAATCCCATCCACATCCCTTCCGGCCCGAGCCACCTCTTCCTCGGTGGTGCAGTTAAGGACTATCAGCTCGGCCCCGATCTTGGCCAGCGCTGCCTTACCCTCGTCCGTCTCGCGCGGCGGGAGGTTTTGCGGGATCACCGCCTTGGCCAGGATCGGGTGCCGCGGCGCCAGGGCCAGGTAGGCATCCAGGGCGTCGGAGAACTGACCGAGGACATCGTGGCTCGTCGCCAGCCGCATCAAGGCGAAGTCGCGCATCCAGGGCACCCGCCCGGTGCGCCGAACGTCCCGATACTGACCGACCGCCCGCCCGAGCCGCCCCTGGTCGCGAAGCTGCTCGGCCCGCGACAGGGCGTCGGCCGCCCGATCCCGATCCGGCGAAACCGATATCCATCGCAGCCGGGTCGCCGTCATCCGGAGGGTCCGCCCGTCCGGCATCCGAAATCGCAACTCGTCATCGACGATGCCCAGAATCCGCACGTCTTGGTAGGCCCCGCTGCCGTCGTGGACCGTGTCGGCCCGCACCGCCGCCGCGGCCAATAGAGTGATGCACAGCCCCTTTGCCCAGGTCGCCATGTCGACAGCCTATCAGGACCTGGCAAAAGGGGACAGGCACCCCTCGGATCGGTTGCTGGTACAGTTCGAGTTTGGGGTGGCCTGTCCGCCCGTGGCCGTGGGGCAAAGATCATCTTTGCCCTACCGCGTGCTCAAACTTGACCAGTGCCGGTGATCGC
>JACZVB010000101.1 GCA_022572865.1 Chloroflexota bacterium
CTGGGGGAGGCTGGGGAGGTCCTGGAAATAGTGCCCGTCGGAAAGAGGCCTCGGAGCCTGGCCTTCGATGGTCGAGACGTGTGGGTTACAAACAGCCAGGATGGCACCTTGATGAGGATCCGGGCTGACCGGGGCGTCTTGCAGACGGTCCACCTGGACGGCAATCCCAGAGGCCTGGTCTTCGATGGGAGCCACCTCTGGGTGGGCGATAGAGATAATGGCCTGGTGATCAAGGTAGCTCTGGATGGGACCATCGTCACGACCATCCCCCTGACAGGCGCTCCCGAAGCCCTGGCCCTGGCGGACGACTCCATATGGGTAGCCGTAAAGGAGATGAACCAGGTCACCGGGATATCTCTAGAGGGGTTGGTCCTGGGCAGCTTCGAGGTAGGTAGCAAACCGGCGTCCCTGGCGTTCGACGGGAACGACCTGTGGGTGGGCAATATGGGTGATAACACGGTGACCAAGCTGAATCAACAGGGCCAGGTGCTGGGAACCTTCCCCACCGCGGCCCCACCCGGCGCGCTGGGCTTTGATGGGCGCAATATCTGGGTAGCAAACTGGCACAGCCCCTCCATCCTGGGCACCGGCATCGCGCTCCTCACGCTGGATGGTGAAAGGGTGGGCAACCTGCCCATCGACTTCAACCCAACTGAGATGGTCTTCGACGGAACCAGTATGTGGGTCTCCAGCATACCATCAGATATCCTGCTCAGGCTGACTCCCCCGCCCAACTGACGGCGCCATTACCCCTTCATGCGCCTGGCGCCTGCTGAAGGATTAGAAGATGGGCCGCCCCTCTCCATTCACGGGCCATTGGTGTGACCTCGACTAGGTCGCAGACGCCACCCTGGCGATCCTTCGGCCCTTCCTATGGACACTACCAATGCGCTCTGTGTAAACCTTTCGACGGCGCTCAAGATAAACCAGCAGCACCCCCAGGTCCGAAGGGCTGACGCCGGCTATGCGAGAGGCCTGTCCCACGGTCAGGGGACGGAACCTCTGTAGGTTGTCCCGGGCCTCGTTGGACAGGCCCGTGACCTCTTGGTAGTCGATATCTTCGGAGAGGGCCCGCTCCTCCATCCTGCGTATCCGCTCCACCTCCCGCATCTGACGGACAATGTAGCTCTGGTACTTGGCCTCGATCTCCACCTGGGACCGGGCCTCCGGGTGCAGCAGGGGGTCTCCCAGTCCAAGGGCCACAGTCTTTTCATAGTCCACCTCGGGACGCCGCAGGAACTCCAGAGCGGTGAGGCCCTTGTTCACGGGCCCCAGGCCGTAGGTCTCCAGCATCTCTTTGAAAGGACCGTTTTGCGGCACATGGTTCCGGGCCAGCCGCTCCAGCTCCCGGGCCACCTTCTGCCGTTTCCCTTCCACTTTTTCGTACTGGGCCCGGTCCAGGAGGCCCACCTGAAAGCCCGTGGGACTCAACCTCAGGTCGGCGTTGTCCTGGCGCAATAGCAGCCGGTACTCAGCTCGGGACGTCATCATTCTGTAAGGCTCGAAGTGGTCCCGGGTCACCAGGTCGTCTATCATCACCCCCAGATAGGCCTGGTCCCGGCGCAGGATCAAGGGGGCCTTACCCTTCACCTTCAGTGCGGCGTTGATACCCGCCAGCAAACCCTGGCCGGCCGCCTCCTCGTATCCCGATGTGCCGCATATCTGGCCCGCGAAGTAGAGGCCCGGCACCAGCTTCGACTCCAGGGTGGCCTGGACCTGGCTGGTAACCACGAAGTCATACTCTATAGCGTAGCCCATCTTGAGGATACGGGCCCGCTCCAGGGCGGGGATGGAGCGCACCATGGCCTCCTGCACGTCTTCGGGAAGACTGGTGTTGGCCCCTTGCAGGTACACCTCGTTGGTCTCCCACCCCTCGGGCTCCAGGAACAGGCCGTGGGAATCCTTGTGGGCGAATCGGACCACCTTGTCCTCGATGGAGGGGCAGTACCGGGGCCCGACCCCAACGATGGTTCCGTTGAACATGGGGGCTCGGTGCAGGTTGTCTCGGATGATCTGGTGAGTGCGCTCGTTGGTGTGGACCAGATAGCAGGGCAGCTGAGGCCTCCACTCGGATACGGGCCCCGGGGGATAGGCGGGGTTGGGTCTTGGGAAGGTAAGCTTTCCCTCATCGGTCCCCCAGTGACTGAAATAGAGGGGCACCTGGCTACCGGGCTGGGGTTGTGTCTTGGTAAAGTCGATGCTGGTGGCCTCGAGGCGAGGAGGGGTGCCCGTCTTGTGCCGTCCCAGCTTGAATCCCAACCTGCGCAGGGACTTAGAGACCTCCGTGGCGGCAGGCTCTCCGGCCCGGCCCCCGGTATAGCTCTTCTCCCCCATTATGATGCGTCCTGCCAGTGAGGTGCCGGTGGTCATGATCACCGTTTTTCCCTGGATGGTCGCACCGTCCCGGGTCTTCAGGTACAGGAGGCCCTTACCGGCGGGCCCCTCTCCGCCGCCCTCCGCCTCCCGGACCACCCCTATGTCCTCTACCAGGGCCTGGAGGATGGTCAGGTTCTCCTGGCCCTCCAGGGTCCTCCTCATCTCCAGGGCGTACAGCCCCTTGTCGGCCTGGGCCCTCAGGGCCTGGACGGCGGGGCCTTTCCCGGTGTTGAGCATCCTGATCTGGATGAAGGTCTTGTCTATGTTCTTGCCCATCTCCCCGCCCAGGGCATCTATCTCCCGGGCCATGTGACCCTTGGCCGGGCCTCCTATAGAAGGGTTGCAGGGCATCAGGGCCACGTGCTCCAGCTTCATGGTCAGGACCAGGGTCTTGCAGCCCATCCGGGCCGCGGCCAGGGCGGCCTCACAGCCCGCGTGTCCCGCTCCTACCACCATCACATCGTACATATCGGCTCTCCTACAGGTATAGTACCGTCCCCGGCCGGGGATGTCGATTGGGAAGTGAGTCCTCGATGAAATGCCGCCGGGACATCGAGACAGGTTCTCTACCGACGCCCCGATATCCTGGCCGGCCGGACCACCATGCTATACTAGAGGCGAGTTTGCCTGAGGATGCCCATGGGGGAGCAAGGGGACGGGCGTTGAACTTCTTCAACATAGGGTTTCTTGAGATTGCGGTCATCCTGGTCCTGGCGCTGGTACTGTTCGGCCCCGAGAAACTGCTGGTACTGACAAACTCGTTGCGGAAGGCCTTCAACGAGTTTCAGCGCACCGCCTCCGGCCTGGCGTCCTCGGTCCTGGAGCAATCGGAGGCGTCGGAGCAGGAGCCCCAGGAGGAGCGAGCGGAGTTCCGTTCTGAGGTGCAGGTCCCCAGGCCCGAACCCGACAGCCAGGATAAAATCCCCCGGGACGAGGGCCGCTGAGTTTCCCCCATTATCGCGCCCTGGGCCTCGGGCCCTGTTAGAGACGACATATGATTGAGCCTACCAAACTCCCGATAATGGAGCACCTCCGGGAGCTGCGCAGCAGACTAATCAAGTCCGTGGCTGCGCTTTTGGTGGGAACGGGCATCGCTGCGGGCCTCACCTTTCCCATCCTGGAATTTCTCAAAAAGCCAGCGGACGGGGTCACCCTGGTCTACATCGATCCCACCGAGCTGATCACCACCTATTTCAAGGTCGCCATGCTCGGAGGACTCATCATCGCGATGCCGGTGATCCTCTATCAGATGGCCATGTTCGTGTCGCCGGGGCTGACGGGCAAAGAGAGGCGGCTCCTGCTGGCGGCATTACCGGCCATATTCATATCCTTCATCGCCGGACTTGTCTTCACCTGGTTCGTCCTGTTGCCGCCGTCCCTTGGCTTTCTCCTCAACTTCGGCTCCGACATCGCCGAGCCACAGATCAGGATCAGCAGGTACATCAACCTGATCATCATGCTCTCCTTTTGGGTGGGCATCTCCTTTCAGACGCCCCTGGTGATGCTGGTCCTGGCCAGGCTGGGCATAGTCAGCCCCCGGACCTTCGCCCGGAGAAGGAAGCTTGCCGTCCTGGGGGCCTTCGTGGCTGGCGCCGTCTTCACCCCCACCTTCGACCCGGTAAACCAGACCCTCCTTGCCAGCCCCATCATTGTCCTATATGAAGTTGGCATATGGCTGGCCAGGCTGGCGAGCTGGCGGAGACGCAAGGCGGCAGAAGAGTCACGTATGCTCAAGACGGGCCGTTAGCCCCCGGCCGGTCTGAGAACTAGTGCACTAGCCGGAGAATGTGCCGCAGCATGGAGCTGGTCCGGGCCAGGTGGCGGCCATAGTAGTAGAAGGTGGGGAATCGATCTGGAGGCCCTAAGGGCCCACTCTGAAGAGGAAAGTTGACCGGAGCAAAGCCCGGCCTATGGGAACGCCAGAGGGATAAACGGAACGAACGTCTCGGAGTCGAGACCGCTATTCAGGAATTCGAGGACGGGGCTTCTGGGGCTCGCTCTTCAGGGGCTTCTCGAGGTCCTTGACCACCTTGTCCACTTCCGAGGAGGACTTCTTGAACTCCCTTAAGCCTTTGCCCAAAGCCCCGCCGATCTCCGGCAGCCGGCCTACACCGAAGATGATGATGATGATGACCAGGACTATTAAAAGCTCAGGTAAGCCTATGCCGAATGGCATTTTACTAACCCCCTCCTGTAAACTGCCTCTGACCGATAATGATACTAGCCTGGGCCACGGGCGTCAAGCCGGCCTGGCGCCAGGGCCCTGAACGATAGTCCCAACCCCGTGACCCGCGTCTCTGGTAGGGAGAATGACCTGTATGGTTTCCAAGATAATAGCCCTGGATTTCGACGGCGTGATATGCGACAGCGCAGCCGAGTGCCTGGTCTCGGCTTACGGGGCCTTTGCCTCCGTCAGGGGCGTCTCCTTCGCGCCGGGGGCCGACGCCGTTCCCGACCGGTGGCGGGATGGGTTCTACCGCCTGCGCTCCTTTACCAGGGACGGCAAGGACTATCTCATGGTCCTCCACCTTCTGGACATCGAAACGTCTATTCATACCCAGGCGGACTTCGATTCACAATCGGAGGCCCGGATGCGAGACCTTCTCCGTATCTACGGAGCGGGCAGCGCCCGAGACCTTGATGCCCGTTTTCAGGAGTCCCGCAGGGCCTTTCGCCTGAGGGACGAGGAGGCCTGGATGGAGATGAACCCTCTGTACCGGGGAGTAGCGGAAGCCCTTGATCGGTGTCGCGATGGCTTCGATTCCATCTACGTGACCACCTTCAAGCCGACGGATGCCGCCGCCCGGATCCTCAGACACCACCGGGTCTCCCTATCCGAAAACCAGATTCTGGGCGTGGACAAGATAGGCGAGTCCGAAGACAAGAACCGCCACATGGAACGGGTCCGCGGAATGACATCGGTCCCCCTCGGAGATATCCATTACGTGGACGACCAGGTCTCTCACCTTAGGGCGGCCCTGGGCCTGGGGGTCCGGTGTTACCTGGCCACCTGGGGGTACAACACCGATCAGCAGGCAGAGGAGGCCAAGGGCCTGGGGATAACGCTGCTGGCGGAGACAGAGTTCCCCGATTGGATGGACGGGTTGACCTAACCGGGATGACCTTTATGCCGGTCTGACGGCGTCCTCCGTAAATGGCCCTTCACCCTTCATCGGGTCTCGGGGCCTAAGGGTTGCCTGCCGCCAGGGCTACTTCAGGCCCATGACCCGGGCCGCGGTGCCTCCCATGATCTCTTCACGCTGGGCGTCGGTTAGAAAGCCACAGTGGACCCGGTACTGGTCCACCGCCTGCCGGTAGGTACAGTACCTGCCCACCATGGGCCAGTCGGACCCCCACATGAGGCGGTTGGCGCCTATCCGTTCGACACACTCCTGTATCGTGGGCTCCGCCTCCTTCCAGGGGTATTCCCAGATGGCGCCCATCTGAATGGTGAGCATCAGCTCCATGTGACATTGGGGATAATCGAATATCTTCCATATCTCATCTGGGAACCTGATCCGGTCACCCT
Organism: Chloroflexota bacterium; assembly: GCA_022572865.1. The sequence goes on from JACZVB010000101.1 coordinate 5,906, forward strand.
CCAGGTAGCTCCTGCAGGGCAGGCCGTGGGTGATCACCACTGTGACATCGGGGTACCGGTCCATCCACCGTATGAGGACCCGCTGCTCCTCCATGTACGTCTCGTGAAAGGACTGGCCGTAGACGTCCGCCCCCACCCCTCCTCGCCCTATCAGGGTGAAGAAGACGGGGATGTTCATGGATGCAACGGCCTGCCAGA
>JACZVB010000102.1 GCA_022572865.1 Chloroflexota bacterium
GGGATGAGAACCTTGCCGGGTAACCGAGTGGATGCGTAGCGGGCGGGGATGATGCCGACCGCCCATCGGTTGACGGACCGCTGGGAGTGGGCTTCGCCGCTGGCCGTCATGGACCGGTCTTGAGGACCACCGGCACCAGAATGAACTCGCCATCGGTAGCTCGCTCCCTGGAAGCGCCCTCGGAAGAAATCACCGGCACATTGGCCAGCACCACCTCCCGCCTCGGGCCCGGGGCGCCTTTCAGTATCTCCACCATGATGGCGGTGTTCTCCTCCACCGAGCCCCCCTTCAGCGCCTCCAGGGGCGCGGGCTCCAGGCCCAGCTCCTCCGGCGATACCCAGTAGTCTTTTATGGTCTCGTCCCTCAGCTCCCAGATATGGGTCCTGGCGATAATGGAGATCTCGTCCAGGCCGTCCTCACCGTGGACCACCATCGCCCTCTCCGACCCCAACCCCTGTAACACCAGGATCATCTTCTCGCCCAGGGGCTCTGCCGCCACTCCCAGCACCTGGGCCTGGGCCCTGGCGGGGTTGGTCAGGGGCCCGAGGATGTTGAAAACGGTCCTGACGCCTATCTCCCGCCGGGGCTGGACGGCGAACTTCATGGCGGGGTGGAAGGCCGGGGCGAACATGAACCCGATACCCACCTCTTCCATACAGCGCTTCACCCCATCGGGGCCTAGGTCTATCTTGATGCCGTGCTTCTCCAGGATGTCGGCGCTGCCGCAATGACTGGACATGGCCCGGTTCCCGTGCTTGGCGACGGTTATCCCCGTTCCTGCGACCACGAAGGCTGCCACGGTGGAGATGTTGAAGGTGCCCAGGTCGTCGCCACCGGTGCCGCAGGTGTCGACCATGGGGCCATCGAACTCGACCCTGAGGGCCTTGGCGCGCATGACCCGGGCCAGGCCGGTGAGTTCATCGACGGTCTCGCCCTTGAGCCTGAGGCCCACGACGAAGGCCCCGAACTGGGCAGGGGTGGCCTGGCCCGTCATGATCTCCTCCATGACGGCGGCGGCCTCGTCTCGGGTCAGGTCCCGGGCCCTTATCAGCTTCTCAATGGCTTGTTGGATCATTTCAATTCTATTTTTTCGATTCGATGTCAGTTAACGCTAATCCTGGAATTTTTCGTTGTGCGCGTACTCCACCAAGGCGAGGGTTTTCAAGTGTTCTAATGCCGCATGTTTAATGTCCTCTCGCTTGGTGATTCTTATAACTTCTTTGAAATGCTCTCTCGCGAGTCTCATTAACTCCTTGGGCTTTTGTCCAAAAGATTCAGCACTCGGAGTAGGAACCCATGAGTCATCATCCTCAAAGAGCTCCGGGAATTCCTGCCTCATTTGAGGCCCAATATCTAATCCCTTAGTTATAACTCGGAATATCTCACCTGATATAGCCCCTGCTCCTGTAACATCGGCGATTGCCGCCATATATAAAACCCCCAACGCGATATGCGATTCCTCGCTTTGTGGATTCAATGTAATGGCTTTTTTATAAGCTGCTTCGCCTGCCTGGTAGTCTTCAAGTCGAAAATATACTATTCCAAGCCTTGTTAGCGATTCCTCGCTTTGTGGATTCAATATAAGGGCTTTTTTATAAGCCGCTTCGGCTGCCTGGTAGTCTTCAAGTCGTAAACATAATAGTCCAAGCATTGTTAGCAGTTCCTCGTCTTCACCGTTAGCCGCCATCCAGTTCTCAATCTTTAATTTGTGACGCTGGTGGAGAGCTTGATCCGGCTCCGGCGCATCAAGCACTCCACCTAGGCTGTTTAACAACTCGCGCGTTAACTCTGTTGTAAACAACACCTGTTTTGCGCGCGTTAAGGACGGTTCCACCAGGTTCTCCCACTCGCCGGGAACAAACATTTTCATCCACCACGAATCTGTAGGACTTTCTTTCCACAGATGTATTTTGCTTCTGTACTTACCACCAGCCTTCAGGCTAGTCATGCCTCTTATTTCGCGTAGTTGGACGAAAAAGCCAAGTTCATTACATAGTCCCCTATATTTGAATGGCAACTGATTCTTTATCATGCCGATCTCTTCCAGTTTATTGGCTAACTCTTGATCTGCCTCAGGCAGATTCTTCCCACCCTTAAAAATGAAACCAAGTAGTCCCATCAGCCCCCTCACATCTCCAAAAAGTTCCTTAGCAAATCCTTCCCCACCTCCGTCATGATGGACTCGGGGTGGGCCTGGAACCCCTCCACCGGGTACTCCTTGTGCCTGACACCCATGATAATCCCTTTGTCTGTCTCGGCGGTGATCTCCAGGCAGTCGGGGAGGCGTTCCCGTTGTATGGCCAGGGAGTGGTACCTGATGGCCTCGAAGGGATTGGGCAGGCCTTTGTACACCCCCTTGCCGTCGTGGTGGATCATCGACGACTTGCCGTGCTTGATCTCCCCCGCGGGCCCCACCTCCCCGCCGTAGGCGGCCCCGATGCACTGGTGCCCCAGGCACACCCCCAGGACCGGGAGCACGGGCCCGAAATGTCGGATAATGTCGCAGGAGATGCCCGCCTCTTTGGGGGTGCGAGGGCCGGGGGACACCACGATACGCTCGGGGCGCCAGCCGTCGATCTCCTCGATGGTGGTCTTGTCGTTGCGGACCACCTTCACCTCCTGGCCCAGCTCGCAGAGGTACTGGTACAGGTTGTAGGTAAAGCTATCGTAGTTGTCTATTAGCAATAGCATTCGACCATCCCCCTTACCCCATATTCAGGTTAGACCAATTCCCCTCCCCAGATTCCTCACTCCGTTCGGAATGACAGAAGCCTTTTTGTCACTCCGAAGTCCTTCCCGTAGGGAGGGGCGAGGAGTCTGGGGCGGTTGGGTCTTTTGCGCCCCATTCTTTAGCCAGATCTACCCAATACGGATTCATCGATTCAATCAACGCGACACTCTTACTCCGCCTCCAACTCTTGACCTGCTTTTCCCTTGCTATTGCAGACTTAACGTCGACCGTTACCTCGTAATACACTAACTTTGAAACGTTGTACTTTTTGGTGAATCCCTCCACAAATTTCTGCCTATGTTCGTATACTCGACGGGCCAAATCGTTGGTTACTCCCGTGTATAACGTTCCTCTGTAGCTGGCCATGATGTACAGATAGTATTGAGTCGTTGCAGATGTCACCGCCCCATCCCAGATTCCTCCCCCGATTTATCGGGGTCGGAATGACATTATGAACCCGACACCTACCCTCCAGACCTGGGCAGGTAGAAGGGAGGAGGCTCGGCACCCACCGCCCCGCGCACGTAGATCACCTCTCCCGATATGTGGCTCCCCTCCTCCGACGCCAGGAAAACACAGAGATTGCCTATATCCTCGGCCCGCACCATCCTTCCCAGGGGCATCCCCTTGTCCACGTCCTCCACATTGCCCATGCCTGTCGTCTTAGAAACGCTCTCCCAGGCCATATCGGTAGGCACCAGTCCCGGGCCTATTGCGTTTACCCGAATCCCGTTGTACCTCTCCTCTTTCGCCAGGCCCTTGGCCAGGGCGTCCATGCCGGCTTTTGCAGCGTTGTAGTCGGAATCGTTGGCCATTAGCATGTCGGTGCTCCTCGACGATATAAACTGGATGTCGCCTCTCTCGTACCCTCTCATATACGGGAGAACGTTCCGGGCGCAGTTGAAGGCCCCTACCAGGTGGTTGTTGATGGTCTCGGTAAACTCTTCGTAGGTGAGATCTATCAGGGCTTTACCCTTGCCCTTGATACCGGCGTTGCTCACCAGTATGTCCACCTTGCCCAGCTCCCCCACCGTCTGCTCGACCATCAGTTTCACCTGCTGGAAGTCTCCTACGTCGGCCCTGATGGCTATGGCCCTTCCTCCCGAGGCCTCGATCTCCTGGACCACCTCTCGGGCCGCCGCCTCCGATCGAAAATAGTTGACGACTACCGCGGCGCCCTCCCGGGCCATGCACCTGGCGATGCCCGCCCCTATGCCTCGGGATGCGCCCGTGACCAGTGCCACCCTGCCTTCTAGTTTCATATGCCGCTCCTTTGTCTTTGCTGGTCCTGCTGGGGCAGAAAATCTATGGTTGCCTTCTTTCCCTGGGAGGCGTCCACGCCTATCACCTGCCCCGATATGTGGCTCCCCTCCTCCGACGCCAGGTACACGCACAGGTTGGCGATGTCCCGGGGCTGGACCACCCGGCCAAAGGGCATGTACTGGTCCATCTCCCGGAAGCTGGACAGTCCGACCCGTTGCAGAAGGCCCGAGGCCATGTCGCTCTCCGTCGTGGTTGGGGCGATGACGTTGACACGGATATCGTTGCCTCGCTCCTCCTTGGCCAGGCACTGGGCCAGGGCCTCCAGCCCCGCCTTGGCGACGTTATAGGAGAGCAGGCCCCGGGGCAGGCCGATGGTGTGGGTCGAGGAGAGGAGGTGGATATCGCCTCGAGGCTGCCGGCGCATTACGGGCAGCACGGCCTGGATGCAGTGAAAGGCCCCCATGATGTGGGTATCGATCATCTGGTGGAAGGCGTCCAGGTCTACATCGAACACCTCCACGTTCCGGTGGAGGATGCCGGCATTGCAGACCAGGATGTCCACCTTGCCGAAGGCGTCTACAGCCGCGGTGGTCATCTCCTTCACCCGGTCGTAGTCGGCGACATCTGCCTGGAAGGCCAGGGCCTTGCGCCCCGAGGCCTCGATCTCCTTGGCGACCTTCTCCGCAGCATCCCGGTTGGTGTTGTAGTTGACCACCACGTCTGCGCCGGCCCTGGCCAGGGCCAGCGCGATCCCCCTGCCGATGCCCCGGGACCCGCCGGTGACTATTGCCGTTCTGCCATCTAGTGCTGCTCTGTCATCAGGGTTCATGCGCTACCTCTCGCTATCGGTCTCAGAGGGTGATTGGCTTTGCTGCATTCTTCGTAGAGCAATCGCTGCTGTCCCACCACCCCGCCCTCGAAATATTATTTGGGGGGCCCCCAAGCCCCCCGTCATGGTTCGACAAGTCCCGAGTATCGGGACAAGCTCACCACGAGCGGGGGCATCGTTCCCTCTGGACTCCTTGTTTCAGGCCAATCTTTCCGCACACCCTTATCTCTGCTTACGGGCCTCCGGGGTGACGAAGTCCCTCAGGGACGCGGGCCCTATGGCGCAGTCAAGCCAGATCACCTGCCCCGATATGTGGCTGGCCTTGTCGGAGCAGAGCCAGGTGCACAGATTGCCCACATCGTAGGGCTGGATCAACCTGTTGAAGGGAACTATGTCGTACAGGTCCTTGGGGTCTTTGGTCTGGGCCCAGTCCAGGACCAGGTTCAGCCCCATGTCCGACTCCACGATGGTGGGGGCGATGGCGTTGACCCGGATGCCCTGCCAGCTCAACTCCTTGGCCGTGGTCTTGACGAAGGTCTCCATCCAGGCCTTGGCGCTGGCGTAAGCCCACTCGTCGCCCCAGAGCTGTTTGCTGGCCAGAGAGCTGATGAAATGGATGTCGCCCCGCTTCTGCTCCTTCATATAGGGCAGCACCGCCTGGGTGCAGTAGAAGGAGCCAAAGACATGGGTGTGCATAATGTCGAGGAAGACGTCCACGGCATCCTCGGCCATGATGGACCTGGAGTAGTGCTGGCCGGCGTTGTTGACCAGGATGTCCACCTTGCCGAAGGTCTCGATGGTCTTTTCCACCATCGCCTTGACCTGATCGAACTCCTTGATGTCGGCCTGATAGGGTATGGCCCTGCGGCCCAGGGCCTCGACGGTTGCCACCGTCTCCTCGGCCCCCTGCCTGTTGTGCTGATAGTTGACCACGATGTCGGCCCCGGCCTCCGCCATGCACTTGGCGATCCCCTGGCCTATGCCCCTGGACGCTCCGGTGATCAGGGCCACCCTGCCTTCTAGCTCCATAACATTCCTCCTGCTACCTTTGCTCGCTCATGCTTCGAGTGCCTCACCATGGCGGCTCCTGGGGTGAGCCAGTACGTCCTGAGCCAGTACCTAACTGCTGAAAACCGCATCATAATGTCTGCGCCGCTAGGGGCCGCACTCGTGATCTGTCACCATCGAACCATCCCTTCGATGAGACTCAGGACAGGCCCCCTGTGTCCCCCTTCC
>JACZVB010000103.1 GCA_022572865.1 Chloroflexota bacterium
CGTAAAGAGGCCCCATGTCCGGGGCCGGAGGTATAGTCACATTGGACAAGGGCTGATAGAATGTGAAGGTAGCTGATCTGGAGGGACCCGAATGCCTATCTATGAGTTCGGATGTCGTAGCTGCGCCAGCGTAACTGAATACTACACTCGTAAGTACGAAATCCCAGCCAGTGTGGATTGCAGCTCCTGCGGGAGCAGCGAGACGGTAAAGCTGGTCTCGCTGACCAACTACCGGTTTCCGGTGAAGCATAAATACAGCGACGACTTCGTGGAGAAATCGCTGCCCTTCCTGAAGAGCCGTAAGGAGCTGAAGGGGATGTTCGAGGCCGACACGAAGGAGTCCGACGAGTCTAAAGCCATGAAGGTCAGCGACCAGATAGGCCAGCAGATAGACCGGGTAATCCACAAACAGCTAAAAGACATGAACAGGTGAATGCCATCGGGCTACAGTGCTCCTTTGTGGCGTTGTCATCGCTCATGACCTTCCATCCATGTCTACACGATTCCCTCTGCTTCTAACCCCTTGACGTTGTCCTCTGAGTATCCAAGGAGGTCTCCTAGCACCTGAGAGGTGTGCTGTCCTAGAAGGGGAGCAGCGGTAACAGTGAGGGGAGAGTTGGACATCTGTATGGGGGAGCCGGGGAGGGTGAAATCGCCCAGGTGGGGGTGGTCTATCGTAACGATCATCCCCCGCTCCAGGAGATGAGGGTCGGAGTGGATGTCCCTGGCGTTGAGGCAGGCTCCCACCGTCACCCCCGCCTTTCCCAGAATGTCCATCACCTCGTATTTCGTGTACTTTTGGGTCCAATCCTCCACAAGCCGGTTTACCTCGTCCCTTCGGTCGCCACGGGCCTCCGATGTTGAGTACCGTTCGTCCCCGATGAGGTCCTCCCGGCCAATGGTATTCAGAAGCTTGTCCCACATGTCGACGGGCTGCTCGCCGGCGTAGATGTAGGCGTAGTCGTCACGACCCCCGGGACTGCACTTGTAGACCCACGCCGGAGCGGTCGAGAAGTGGTATGAGCTGCGAAGGTTGGTGTCCGGGTCCGCATAGTAATTCATCATCCCCACCCGGGCGAAGTTCACCATCGCGTCCTGCATGGCGACCTCTATCTCTTGCCCCTTGCCCGTGCGGTCTCGCTGGTACAGTGCGGCCGTTACGCCCAGGGCAGCGTGATAGCCGGTTCCGATATCTCCAAAAGAGGTGCCGATGGGCAGCGGCGGCCCGTCAGGATACCCATTGGTGCAGTAACAGCCCCCTGTGGCCTGGGCTATCTGGTCGAAGGCCTTGTACTGGCTGTAGGGCCCGTATGTCCCGAAACCCTTGATCCTGACCAGAATCACCCTGGGGTTTACCCCCGATAGCACGTCGTATCCAAGCCCCAGCCGCTCCAGGGTGCCGGGGGCCATGTTCTCTGCTACAACATCGGCCTGCTTGAGGAGGTCGAAGAAGATCTGCTTGCCCCTGCCTGATTTAAGATTCAAGGTGATGCTTTTCTTATTGCAGTTCAGGATAATAAAGTAGTAGCTGTCCACGCCGGGCTTGCCGGGGGATGAATACCTACCCGGGTCACCTTTCCCGGGGGACTCCACCTTGATGACCTCGGCCCCGAGCCAGGCCAGGGCCTGTGTACAGGTTGTCCCGGCCTCGAACTGGGTCAAGTCCAGGACCCGCACTCCTTCTAACGCCTGTCCCATGTTCTCTCCTTCAATTCGCTGTTTTCCTGCTGATGTTGGGGGTGCTTCAATCCGGAGCCGCAACACGGATTAATGTTGGGGGTGCTTCAATCCGGAGCCGTAACACGGATTAATGTTGGGGATGCTTCGATCCGGAGCCGCAACACGGGTTAATGTAATCGAACCGGGGGTGGTTCGGCAATAGCGGCCAGCCGGGAGATGTAATAGTATCTGTCCATGATGGAGGAGCCAGTCCTGCCCCGGTGGCCGTCCCGAGGGAACAGGCGGAAGCTGGACCTGCTCTGGCTCGAGAGGCTGGAGCGAGAAGGTCTCGGGCCTTTCGCGTCCGATTTTCCCGCCACGCCTCCCCCTGAGCTGGAACACGCGGTGGCCCAGTTCAATCGAGGGCAGTTCTGGCAGTGCCACGAGACCCTGGAGGACCTTTGGCGGGCCACACCTTACCCTCTGCGGCATTACTATCATGGCGTAATCAAGGTAGCGGTGGGGTTCTATCACGTCTCCAAGCACAACAGGCGAGGGGCTGCGTCGAAGCTCTCCGAGGGGCTGAGGCTTATAAAGGTCTTTGCTCCCGGGTTCCTGGGCCTCGATGTCGAGGGCCTCTATATTGAGGCGTCCCGTTGGTTGGATAAAGTAAACGAGGCGACACCCGTAAGGTGGCAGGAGCTGGACGGCCTGGAACGGCCGCGGATTCATTACTCTGATACCGACTCCGGGCATCTCATCGAGGGCGGGAAAGGATAGGGCCTAGTATCATGGCGAAGCCCCGCGGGAATTACCCGGGAATCGGACCACTGGATATTGACTCTATCGAAAAACAGAATTATCCTGTCGTAACTCTCGGGAGCCGGGTCTCGTTACTAACTAGCTGATCTCCTCCAAGGGAAATCAAGGAAAGAGGATGCGATATGGCGAACCAGATGCACTACATCGATGTAGACGGCCACATCCTGGAGCCCCCGAACATGTGGAAGGAATACATCGAGCCCGAGTACCGGGACAGGGCCGTAAAGATAGACCTGGACGATCAGGGGCTCGAGTTTCTGAACATAGAAGGTAAGTCCTCCTTTTTCATGAGTGGCGGCACCCTAGGGGCCATCGCGGGCATTGGCCAGGATGTACACGAGCAGCTGACCCCCGGTGCAATGACCTATGAGGCTTCCATGCTACTGGGCGGATATGATCCTCACGAGAGGATCAAAGTGATGGATGCCGAGGGTATCGACGTATCGATAATGTACCCCTCCCTTGGCCTTGGATGGGAGGACATCTGCTCTGACCCCAAACTGGCGGCGGCTAACTGCCGGGCCTACAACAACTGGCTCCTCGATTTCTGTAAGCCTTACCCTAACCGCCTGATTGCCGCCGCCCATATTCCCACTTTGGATATAAACGAGGGTATAAAGGAGTTGAAGAGGGTAGCGGCCCTCGGGGCGAAGGCCGCGATGTTGGCGTCGCTTCCCCCCAACGGGCTTCCTTACGGCAGCAGCTATTACGACCCCTTGTGGGCCGAGGCCCAGGACCTGGACTTTCCTATGACCATCCATCCGACGGGCGGCTACGAATCCATCATCAACAAGTTTTATCCTCGCGGCGAAGACGTATCGACCTGGTGGATATTCGTTACCTCTCCCGACGAAGTGAAGTTCCAGTTCACCTCGCTCTTTAATGGTGGGACCTTCGAAAAATTCCCCGGCCTTAAGATTGTTGTGCTTGAGTCCGGCATCGGCTGGTTGGTCTATTGGATCGACCGTATGGACGATAAATACGAGGTCAACGGGTTCACCACGCCTATGAAGATGGAGCCCAGCAAGTACTTTCAGCGCCAGGGATGGATCGCCATGGACCCTGACGAGAGGCTGGCCAAGTTTAGCATCGAGGTTTTAGGGCCGGAGAAGTTCCTGTGGGCCTACGACTATCCTCACTCCGACTCGATCACAGAACCCATCAGAAAGCTAAACGAGAACCTGGCCTCGTTACCCGAGGAGGCACAAAGAAAGGTCGCCGGGGATAACGCCATCGACCTGTACCACCTGACTGCCTAGGATTCGACGCCTACAGCACCTGCCAGAGGCGGCGGCCCTCGCTCCGTATCAGGCGACCGAAGCTGGGGGGCCTGAAATGGCCCATCCCAACGATGGAGCCGTTTTTTTCCAGGCGTTCCAGGACAGCCTCACGGGTGGTGCGGGCCAGCTTGTGGTCGTTGTCGTAGATAAGCTCCCAGTGGGTCTCATGGGCCTGGGCGGGGAAATTGATCACATCGCCCAGGATAAAAGCCCGCTGCCCCTGGGAGTAGATGTCCACGCTTACGTGGCCGGGAGTGTGGCCGGGGGTGGGGACCAGGGTTACTTCGCTGGTGAGGGAGGTCTCGCCGTCGGTGATCTCCATTGCACCCAGGGGTTCCAGGGCCAGGACCTGGCTCGTCATGTGGGGCGCCTTCTCCAGCTCGTGGCGCTGGCGGAAGTGGTCGTAGTCTCCCTTGGGAATCAAGTATCTCGCCTTGGGGAAGGTCAATCTGGCCTTGCCATTCTCCTCGATAACGTTCCAGCCCACGTGGTCGGGGTGGATGTGGGTGATGGCCACTATGCCTATTTCGTCGATTCCGATGCCCTTCTCCCTCAGCTCGTCCAGCAGTACGCCCGGGTACCCGGGTCCCCAGCCGGTGTCCACCAGAATGGTCACTCCCTGTGAACGGACGACGAAGCTGCCGAAATTGACGTCCAGTTTGCCGTCAGCGCCGCGGGCCCCGGGATACCTGTCCCACTCGGAAGCCGGGACATTGGGGAAGACGTCCGTCGCTGCTGCCCGGCCCTTCCCATCGGTCAGGGAGATGACCTCTGCGTTTCCTATCGAGACCTTGTAGTCCGGCATGGCGCCCTCCTCCAGCTTGATTCTCTCTGGCCCGGGGTCACGGGCTGTGAATTAAACCGCGATGGAACAGGGATGATGATACCATCTGGAGGATGCGGGGCAACTCTACAATCTAGATTCTCCCACCCCCTATCCCCTCCCCACCCCGTATAGCTCTTTCCGCCCGTCCTGCCCTGGGGGCTTGGGCCTGGGGGGTTGTACCAGATGGCAACCTAGGATTCGGAGACTACAGCACCTGCCAGAGGCGGCGGCCCTCGCTCCGTATTAAGCGACCGAAGCTGGGGGTAAGGTTGATGTTTTTCATCATGTGTGGAATTCACACACGCAGTATGCCGGGAGAGTGAGATTCATAGATACTTCGTGTACCAATCCGCCATGCTGCTAACTGCTTTTGTAAACCAGGGCTCGGTCTCGTAGACTTCGAAATGCCCACAGGGAAAGGTATGTAGCTCCTTCGGTTCCCCTGCGCGATCAAACGCGGTACGAGCCAATTCAACAGGTATAAGGGAGTCTTTCTCCGCTAATATCATGATCAGGGGTGTAGGTGATATGAGTTCGATGCTGGCCGTCGGATGGTAGCCAACGTAGTTTTCCAGTGATTCCATAGTAACGCTGTTGATCCAATTCGGCGCTATTTCGGCGTTACGCATCATCGCCTCGTAGGCATCCGGTACGCTCAAGGCCGACAACTCGCCCTGGAGCCCGACAACCTTTATAGAGTTCCGAATACCGGTTTCGAATTGTTGTACCCGATCGGCTGTCAGCATGCCCAGAAGCCGGTCCAGGCCATCTTGTCCGCTGCGATGAACGATTTGCCTCCAAGGGCAAATCGTTGGTACCTGAGCGACTACCGCCTTGATTCGCGGATCGAACGCCGCTAGATGAAGCACATGGCCCCCGCTGTATGAAGTGCCCCACACACCGATTCGGTCTTCATCAACCTCTGGCTGTCGAGACAGCCATGTAATCGCGTTGCGATAATCGTCTTGTTGTTCGTGGGAAATAATTTGTCCGCGTGGCTCTCCGTCACTCGCACCAAGAAATCGGAAATCAAACACGAGGGTAACGAACCCTGCCTCCTCGAACCGCTCTGCATACTTGGATAGGCGGAACATCTCCTTCACAGCGGAAAATCCATGGGCCATGACGATTGCGGGAGCAGGTTTGTTGGCAACGGAACTATCCGGGACATAAAGCCATCCGCGGCACGTTAACCCGTTGCTTGGAAACTCAATTTCTCGTCGCATGACGCATACTCCTTCTAGGGGGGACTTTAGTCGATTACAAGATCCATGTTAAACCGCCGTGGAACAGGGCTGATGATACCACCTGGAGGATACGGGACAACCCTACCGTCCCGCCCTGAGGCCGACGTGACTACGCCACGTCCTGCGCCACGAGGACGGCCCGCGATAATATTGGGTGGCTACCGACATTTGGCGGGGGTCTCTCTTCAAGGCGCGGTTATAATGGCGTAACCGCG
>JACZVB010000104.1 GCA_022572865.1 Chloroflexota bacterium
TACTCAGCTTTCCGTTCTAGTCCCAATCTCCTTGAATAGTCCTATCACGATTACACACCTGGCAGAGGAGCTAGTGATGGACCGTACCTCATTGTCTCGTCTCCTCAGACCCCTCGAAAAGTCTGGACTGGTAAGAATCGTATCGGGCGAGGACCAAAGGACCCGGGAGGTGACCCTAACGGCCAAAGTGAAAGAGACGATAGCTAAAGCCATTCCCTTTTGGGGAAGGGCCCAGGCGCACATCGTCCAGGAAATGGGTGAAGAGAGGTGGCTCAATCTACGTAAGGACCTAGTCACAACGATGTTCATCGCCCGTCCAAAATAATGTTTTTGCTATATCAGTGTGTATACACTGATATAACTTAACCTTCTAAGGAGGCGAGAGGTGGAAGAAGAAGAAAAACCAGAAGATGACCGCCTTCAAGATTTGGCCTTCCTACGAGAACGGGTGACAGAGCTTGAGGCGGCCAAAAAACAAAACATTCGGATAGAAAGAGGGCTGCGGGAGGGCGAAGAGGAATCTCTGCGACAGGCCCAGGGCTTGATCGGCTTGAGTCGAAGAATCCGTGCGATCGCTTTCAGCTTTGATGCGGAAGCTGGGTTTAGGCTCCTGTATGTCGGGGCAAGGGGCTGCTCCTACCGAAAATCCTCTGCCCTCTGTACCACAGCCGATCGGGAGGAAGCCCTTCGTCCCGGTACATTCGTGTCAAGCTATTGAAAGAGGGACTTTAGGTAGTAGGAAAAGACGAAAATAAGAGAGGTGGGCCTTTGGAGAAGGAGCTTATCGATAAGAGCGGTTGGATAGAACAGGCTGTTAATGCGAGTAAAGACTGCTACGCCACCCTATTTGACTGTGCCCCGGTCATGATGCACTCCATTAACAGAGAAGGTGAGCTCGTGAATGTCAATCGTCGGTGGCTGGAGAAGCTGGGATATCAGAAAGGCCAGGTGCTAGGAAGAAAGTCCCTGGATTTCCTAACCCCGCTTTCACGGGAAATAGCGATCAACGATACTTTGCCTACCTTTTGGAGTACTGGTCACGTTGAAGGTGTTGGGTATCAGTTCATCAAAAGTGACGGCAAGGTGATCGACATTCTCCTGGATGCCGAGCTTCGCCCCAAGCTCTTTGGACAGCTTCGCACCCTGGCTGCACTACGCGATCCCAATGACACAAGGGAACGGTATTGGGCTTCCTCGACTCTGAGGGTACTCCAGATGTTTACTGACGTCGGGTGTGAGCTTGAAAGCATGCATCCGTCTGCCTTGTGGAACAGCCATAACAAACAAGACGCACCCCTGATTCCAAGTGAGCGGGGTGATCACCAAGCGGAACTAACACGCGAGTTCGTCTCAGCCATTCTGGAATATTCCCGAGACCTGACCGTGAATATGAGGGGCATCTTGCGGGCCCAAGAAGAGCAGGCCGTTAAGAGCGAAGATCAATTTTCTGAGATGTTGACGGTGGCCAAGAACATTGACCACTCCCTGGCCGATCTGGCAGACTCGATGGCCACCGGTCGGTGGAGGTCGTGACGACTACAGGTGTGTTATCGTTTTGGACGCGCTAGCGGGACTGATGATGATGATGCGGAGAAGGACGGCAGCCTGATTTAGAGGGTTAATGCCTTTAGGACACCTTCCTTATCGCCAATCCGGCCAGCAGGTACATGATCACGTAGACGATGACCCGGTAGATGACCGCCGAGCCGGGCGGGATGCAGATGAAGGACATGCCCGAAAGGCCCCGCTTCCCGATCTCGTGGGCGATTCTGATCACCTCATAGTCGGACAGGCCGATGGGCTCGGCCAGCTCGCCCATGATGTCGCCGGGGGCCGGGCCTGCGCCCCCGAGCACGTCCATATCGAAGTGGACATAGACGCCCTCTGTGCCGTCATAGGCCCGGTGCAGCTCTCCCACCACCCCCTCGATGCCCAGGCTGGTCCTGACTTCCCAGGAGGAGATGAACCGCGCTCCGTCCTTCAGGTAGCGCCGGACGATCTCCTTTTTCTCCAGCATGCCCCGCTCTCCGATCTCCACCAGGTGGCGAGGGTGCATGTTGTCAAGGAACTCGTACATCTTGTGTTTCCAGCTTCCACTGCCGGCAATGCGCGGGTCTTTGGTCAGGCGATCGAGAATTTGTGCGTCCCAGTGGGTGTCAAGGCTGATACAACCCACGGGCCCAGCAGTTCGCTCGGAGATGGCCTTGGCGATGGCAAAGGAGCCCAGGGGCGAGTTCTGGCCTATGACTATGGGGACGGCGCCGGCCTCGAGGACATGTCCTACCTTCTCCTCTACTGCGGCCTGGGCTTTCAGAATGTTCTCGGGGGACTGGTCCTCCATGACCTCGGGCGGGATCAGGGCATCGCCGTAGTCGACCACAGTGAGGTGCTCGAATACGTCGATGTCGAAGTCCTGGATATAACCCGAGGGGTAGCGGACCGACTGTTGTCGGACCCGCTTCGGGCCGGAGATCCACTCATTCTTGTCAACGCCGGCATACTTATCGGACGAGGTGGCTACGTAAGGCGCTCCTATGATGACCGCGTCTGCCCCTTTAAGCTGTTCGCGTGTTACGGCGTAGGGCACGCCCAGGAAGGTGGGCAGCTCCGGGGAAATCATGGGGAACGTCTGCCTCGAGGCAAAGCTGGTTTTCATAAATTCTTCCCAGGTGGGGTAAGTCTGAGTAGTCATAGCGTTTCTCCCATCGTTGAGCTACCTAGGGCTTCGTGATTTGCCACCCACCGAACCATCCCCCTGTATCCCCCTTCCTTTTCTGGAAGGGGGAAAGAGGATTCTGGTCCCGACGTGTCGGGACAGTACCCCCGCCATCCTTCCAGTACTGGAAGGATGGACTCCCGACAACACTAGACCGAACGTTACGCTGATTTAGGCTGCTAGGTACTATGACCAAAGGTTTATTAAATCTCCTTGATAGTTGCCTATACATAGTTTGCGGGCTAAACGGCTATCGCCTCCTCTGTCTCGGTTGCAGGGTCCAGTTCGTCGAGGCTGTAGCGGGTCTTACACTTGAGGCACCGGGCGCTGTCCATGCCCGATTCCACCAGCAGACCCTCGCACTGGGGGCAGGGCTTCGCCAGGGGCCTCTGGTTCACGGCGAAAGTGCAGGTCGGGTAATTGCCGCAGCCGTAGAAGGTTCGCCCCTTACGACTCCGCTTCTCGATGACGTCACCCTGGCACCGGGGACACTGGGCGCCGGTCTTTACTATATAGGGCTTGGTGTTCTTGCATTCCGGGTAGCCTGTGCATGCGATGAACTTACCCAGCCGCCCGTTCCTGACCACCATGGGCCGGCTGCACTTGTCACAGGTCTCGTCTATCTCTTCGAGCTGGGCAGCCTCCTTCTCCTCGCTGGGCAGGGGCCTGGTGTTTTTGCACTCGGGGTAGCCGCTGCAGCCGATGAACCGTCCCCTTCTCCCCGAACGGACGACCAGGGGCTTTTCGCACAGCTCGCATATGAGGCCGGAGGCCTCGTCGGGGATAGCCTCGTTGGCCCGGTCCAGCGCCTTCTGGAAAGGCTCGTAGAAGTCTCGCACCACGGGTACCCAGTTCCGCTCGCCCCTGGAAACCTCATCCAGCTCCCGCTCCATCTCGGCGGTAAACCCCAGGTCGACCACATCCGGGAAGTGCTCAGTGAGCAGGTTATTAACGGTGAGGCCCAGCTTGGTGAGGAAGAACCTGCCCTTCTCTTTTTGGACGTACTTCCTGTCCTGGATGGTAGAGATGGTGGGGGCGTAGGTGCTGGGCCGCCCGATGCCGTTTTCTTCCAGGGCCTTTATGAGAGAGGCCTCGGTATAGCGGGGCGGGGGCTGGGTGAAGTGCTGGCCCTGATCGAGGCCCAGGCACTGCAATCCCTCACCATCGGAGAGCTCAGGCAGCGGTTTTTGCTTGTCCTGCTCTGCCTTTTCGTCGGGGTCCTCGCCGTATAGCACCAGGAAGCCGGGGAAGGTGACCAGGGAACCTGTGGCCTTGAATAGATACACCTGCCCGGAGTTGGAACTTTTGGCGTCTATAATCACGGAGGTGGACTCGATGGCTGCGCTGGACATCTGACTGGCCACCATTCGCTTCCAGATGAGTTCGTACAGGCGGCGCTGGTCCGAGGAGAGGTAGCTTTTCAAGCTCTCCGGGTCCCTGGCCGCCGAGGTTGGGCGAATGGCCTCGTGGGCCTCCTGTGCTCCCTTGCTCTTTCTGGTGAACACCCTGGGAGAGGCCGGTAGGAACTTGTGGCCGAATCTTTTGTCGATATAGCTTCTAACTTCGTTGCGGGCCTCGTTGGAGACCGACGTTGAGTCGGTGCGCATGTAGGTGATCAGGCCCACCTCCCCTTCTGTCCCTATGGACAGCCCCTCGTATAGCTGCTGGGCCACGACCATGGTGCGTTTTGCTGTGAAGCGCAGCTTCTTCCCGGCCTCCTGCTGAAGGGTGCTGGTGGTGAATGGGGCCTGGGGGTTGCGGCGGACCTTCTTCTTGCTTACCTTGGCAACGATGTACGCGGCATCGCCCAGGTCTGAGACGATCTTCTCGCTCTCCTTTTCGCTGGGGATGGTCAGCTTCTTCTTGCTGCCCTTGTAGCCGGTTAAGACTCCTTTGAACAGGTCCTGAGGGCCTTTCCCTTCCTTCTTCAGATCGGCTTCGATGGTCCAGTACTCCGTCGCCACGAAGTTCTGGATCTCAGCCTCTCTATCTGCAATCATTCGCAAAGCTGCGGACTGGACCCGCCCCGCCGAGAGTCCCTTCTCGATCTTTCTCCAGAGGAGCGGACTGAGGCGATAGCCGACCACACGGTCCAGTACCCTCCGAGCCTGCTGGGCGTCGACCAGGTCCATGTCTATCTCTCTGGGATTGTTGAAGGCGTCTTTGATAGCGCTCTCGGTGATCTCGTGGAAGACGACCCGTTTGATGGAAACATCTTTCATCTTGGAGGCCTGCACCAGGTGCCAGGATATGGCCTCGCCCTCACGGTCAGGGTCTGTGGCCAGATACACCGTTTCGGCCTTCTGGGCTATAGCTGCCAGTTTCTTGACTATATCCTTCTTGTCCTTTGGGACCTCATAGTAGGGGGTGAAGTCCTCGGCCACGTTTACACCGAAGCGGTATTGGGGAAGGTCTCGGACGTGGCCCAGGGAGGCCATCACCTCGTAATCCTTGCCCAGGATTTTCCCTATGGTCCGGGCCTTTGCGGGGGATTCGACTATAACCAGTTTCTTTGCCATATCTCCTCTTATGCCGATGTAGTATAGGCGGCCTGAGTCTCCCGACACTTCACATAGTTCATGGCGCCCACCTGCCTCACCATGCCCTTGAGCTCCATCATGGCCAGTGTGCTGCTCACTGTGGATATGGGAAGGTTGCAACGACGTGTCACTTCGTCAATGTGGACCGGTTCGTAGGACAGGAACTGGAGCAGAGAGGCCTCGGAGCCTGTGGCCTGTATCATCTCCCGCATCTCCAGCTGCTGGGGCACCATGGTAAGATTCAGCTCCTCCAGGATATCTTCGACCTGGGTCACCAGTTTAGCGCCCTCCCGAATCAGCCGGTTGGTGCCCCGGCTCTTGAGGGAAAGGGCGCTGCCTGGAACGGAGAAAACCTCCCGGTTGTGCTCCAGGGCATAGGATGCGGTGATGAGGGCTCCGCTGGGCTCGCCCGCCTCGATGACCAGGGTCCCCAGGGTCAGGCCGCTCATGATACGGTTTCTCCTGGGAAAGTGATCTGACCGGGGCTGTATGCCCAGTGGATAGTCGCTTACTAGGGCGCCGGCCTCCATGATCTCCCGGGCCAGGCCGCGATGCTCTGCCGGATAGACCATGTCCAGGCCGCAGGCCTGGACACTCAGGGTCCTGCCTCCAACGGCCAGGGCGGCTTTATGGGCTATGGAGTCGATCCCCCGGGCCAGACCGCTGACCACGGTTATCCTGTTGCGGGCCAGGGCCTCCGACAACGCCTCGGCCATCTCCCGGCCGTA
>JACZVB010000105.1 GCA_022572865.1 Chloroflexota bacterium
TCTGTGTGGCTGAGCTTAAAGAAACGTGATTCACATCGAAAGTGCAAGGAGCGGTGTATCGGTACACGAAAAACCAGGGTTGCCGGCTAATCCGCAATTCACGCAAAACGAGCGCAACCAGAATCCGAATTTCTGATTCGGCTAGTTAGCCGGCTCTCGTGTTTGTTGATCTAAGAGCGCTTCAATCCGCCGATGTGCTTCGGCAACTCGTGGCTGCAGTTCCTCGTCGGCATCCTTCCAGCGCTCGGCGAATAGCGTGTACTTCTCGATGGCTTTGACCTGATCACCCGTATCCTCGTAGAGCTCTCCGAGTCTGAATAGCACCGCAGTATCTCTGGGAAGCCAAGAAGAAACGTAAATACTTGTTAGGGATAGAAATTGCTCGTATGCAGCAATAGCATCGTCGATTCGTCCCGATGCCTCATACGCTGCACCCAAGTAGTCCAGGCCACACCCTCGACACTTAGGCTTGTCATTATTCGCCCGCTCGAGAGCAAGGATGCCGGCCGCCAAGCCATCTTTCGACAGTATCAGTCTTGCGTCCTGAAACGACTTGGATACAATTCTTTCAATATCGTCGAGAGGTGCTACAGCATTTGATAGTGCGTCTTCGGCTGCCTCGCTATCTCCGAGGTCAAAGTATAAAGCAGCGAGCGTTGTCCATGGACTTGCTTCGGCGACGAGCTCGGTAATTAGAAACTCTGTCAGAAGCTCTGAGAGTTCAACCTCAGCCAACTCCCGGTTTCCCGTAACTCCAAAAATATCGGCAATAGCCATCAGTCCGAGACGCAGGCCAGCGCCCCTATTTCCCAGCGCTGTCTGCTGAGACGTCAGTTCGTCAATGTATTGCTTGTACGCCGAGATTTGACCCCGTGACACTGCGATTTTTGCAAGGACCATCGTACACTCCTCGCTGAGTCGCGGAATAGAGGCACCGCTTATGGAATTGCAACCAGAGAAAGCCGCGTCCAGGTCGCGCTGGGCGATGTAGGCAAAGCGTCTCGCGCGCATCTGATTCGGGTGGTCGGGTTGCTCTTCATTCCACTGAGTTAGAATCTTATCGAACTCATCAAACCGACCTAACGTTATCTGACTGGTTGCCAAGTTCCAAAAGCAATAATTTGTTACCTCTACCAACCTCCGATAAAGTACATCCGCCTCCTCCAGCCGATCCTGATCGGAGAACTCGTTGGCCAAATTGTTTAACGCAATGATGTCGTAAGGAAAGTGATCAAGCACCGTCTGATAGGCAGATATTGCCTTCTCATTATCCTCTTCAATAAATGAAAAGTAGAGGGCAGATGCGAGCAGCAGCTCTCGTCTCGGGAGATGATCGCGATGCTTGTATGCATTCACGATTGCGGTTTTGGCTTGCTCTAGATTTCTCATATTCAGGTGTGCTCCGCCCATACGCTGATACGCCATGGCGAACGTGGAGTCGAGTTCTATCGCCTGTTCAAGGAGCGCCAGCATAGGCGGAAAATCGAAGCGTTCCTCGAATTTAATGGACTCTGTAACCAGGCGGAGCGCTTCTAGAGAAGAGGTTGTGATTTCCTCGAGGGGTTTTTCCGCGCGCAAATATCGAATCGATTCTCCAATCTCCATTCGGAGGTTGTTTGAAATCCGATCTATTGTAGCCAGGAGATCCGTTTCGTCGGCGGCATTTTCCCTGAGTCGAACAAGCGTGGATCCATCTGGAACGGACACAAGTCCAATGCTAACCAAGAAGCCATTACCTACCTGGCCCAATTCTCCGGTTACCACGGCCCTGGAGCCTTGCCGCTCAGCCATTTCCATGGCAATATTCAAGTCAATGGTCGTATCTGGCGGGTAGCGCATACGACCGAGGGTCTCATTCTGTGTGATCTGCTCCATCACAGTTATCGCGGTAGACTGGGATAAGTCGATGCGGAACGCGGTTGTCAGAGTTGCACCCAGCTGTTCTTGATCTGTTCGATTGATGAAGTCCGAGACGATAACGACGTCATGTTTATCGAGCACACCTGACGTTATTAGCGTAGCGAAGCCTCCAACGCCGAGTGCCCTGAGAAGCATGAAACCGGCCGTGACGCTGGGGACGACGTATCCGGTAAGGTAAACAGCGGCCACAGTGAAAAAGAGAACGCCGAGGGTGATCCAGGGGAGCACCGCAAGAGACACTCCGAAGACGGTGGCAGCCCCCTTCCCTCCTCCAAAACCGAGGAAAGCGGACCAGTTGTGTCCCACGGCCACGGCGACCGCGGCCAGATACATTACAACCTCCGGCGCACCCAGCCATCTCACAATGTAGATGGCCAGCAGCCCCTTGGAGGCATCGAGGGCGAAGACCAGAAACCCGGGGCCTTTGCCCACCGAATTGTACACGTTGAGGGCTCCGACGTTTCGGCTTCCCAGTCGACGAATGTCGGCCCCGTTGAGGGCCCGGGTTATCAGGTAGGCGAAGGGCACGGCCCCGAGGAGATAGGCCAGCAATAGGATTGGGATGGCTATCAGTAACCGTTCCATGGTGACAGGCCTTTCGAGCGATTGGATGCCGCGAGGCGGACGTCGGGTTCGCGGGACAGAGGGGTCAGAGTTTGGGCACGATGTCCCGGGCCAGCCTCTCGGCCTGCTCCACCAGGTCGTACACAGGGTTGAACATGATCATGTCCAGGTCCTCGGAGACCAGCTCCCCCAGCCTGTCTATCACCTCTTCCTCGGGCCCGAAGATAGCGACCCTGAGGGCCGCGGGGGCGTCGTGATAGAAGTCGGCAAACCACTCTTGGAGCTTTCTCGAGGCCTCCTCCTTGTTCCTATCTACAGCTATGTAGACCCGCTTAGATACTGGAAAGTTGGATGGGTCTCGCCCGGCCTCGTCCAGATAGACCCGTATGGTCTTGAGGCACTTTTTGAAGGCGGGGATAGTGCTGTAACCGGCCCCCATCCAGGCATCGCCCATCCTGACCGCACGCTTCAGGGCCGGGTCCACCCCGCCCCCGAACCAGATGGGAGGGTGTGGTTGTTGCTTGGGCTTGGGGGTCACGCTCACGCTATCCAGGGTCCAGAACCGTCCTTTAAAGCTCACCTCGGACTCGGTCCAGAGCCTCTTCAGCAGGTCGACGGCGTCCTCGAACCGGGTGACACGGTGCTGGGGATCGATGCCGAAAGCTGGATATTGTTCGATGTGACCTCCTATGCCTACGCCCACTATGAGGCGGCCACCGGAGAGCTGGTCCAGACTTGCAGTCATCTTGGCCAGGTTGATGGGGCTCTGGAATGGCATCACCAGGACGGAGATGCCCAGCTTAATCTTTTCGGTTACGGTGGAGGCGTAGGCCAGGAGGGTAAAGGGGTCCAGGGAGGTCATTGTGGACACGAGGCCGTCCATGGTCCAGACGCTGTCGTATCCCAGGGACTCGACCAGTTTCAGGTGCCGGCTGACCAGGTCCATGTCGATGTGTCCATCGGGAAACATCTGGGGCACGGCTATGCCTACGCGAGTCTTGCTTCCGATTAGCATTTGACGAAATCCTCCGTTGGGGTTGTGTTGGCTGCCGTAAGGCTTTAGTTACTTTTCATGGGGGATAGGGCTGGTTAGTCGATACCCCCATCCCAACCTTCCCCCATTGAGGGGGAAGGGGTTGTAGTCTGCGGCGGCCCCACGCTCAGCGGACTTAGGAGAGGAAGTGCGATGCTATTCGTCCCCCTGATTCCGGGCGCCGTTGCCGAAACGGGCCAGGCTAAAGGCCTCAATGGGAAGCTCGGTATCCTGGCCCGATACCACCTGGGCCATCACCTTGCCGGTCATCGCCGCCAGGGTTATGCCCTTGCGCTGGTGGCCGGTGGCGATGAATGCGCCCTCCAGGCCGGGGACAGGCCCGAGGATGGGGAACATATCGGGGGTGAGGGGCCTGAGGCCTGTGCTCTCTTCGACCAGCACGGCATCCTGCATGGGCGGGCATATCCTGGCCACCTCTCCCAGGATGCGGTAGGTGCCTTCGTCCCTGGTCCTCTTGTCGAAGCCCACCTTGCTATCATATCCCCCGGCCAGTATGGAGCCGTCCAGCTTGGGGGTGACGTAGAAGGACCCCAGGTGGAGGTTGCCGACCAGGGGCGGGCCCGGGGCTCGCAGTTTCAGGATCTGACCCTTGAGGGGCTCCACCGGCACGGGTATCCCGATCCAAGGCTCTATAAGGCCGCTCCAGGCGCCCATAGCCAGGACCACGGCATCGCAGCTGACATCGCCGGTAGAGGTAGCCACGCCCGAAACCCGGTCCCCGCTGGTGTTCAGGCCCGTGGCCTCGGCGTATCTGATGACGACCCCCAGGGACTCGGCTGCACTGGTGAAGGCCAAGGTGAGGCGGTAGGCGTCGACCTGGGCCAGGCCCTCGAAGAATACGCCGCTGCGGGCCTGGGCCGAGACCCGGGACTCGACCCTTCGCATGTCGTCGTCGCTCAGCCATGTGACCCGGGGCACCAGGTCTTTCTTCCAGGACATCGCCTTCCTGTTGGCCTCCTCTTCCTCCTCGGTGAAGGCGAGATCGAGCCAGGACGCTTCACCGTAGTAGAAATCGATGCCCGAGGCTTCCCGAAGCTCTGGGGCCAGGGTCTTGTAGAGCTCGAAGCTGGCCCTGGCCAGGTCCAGAAAGGGCCCGGGGTCTTCGATGGACATCACCGAAATCATTCCGGTGGCCACGCCCGATGCCTCGCACCCCACGGATTCCCGCTCGACAACGGTGACCTTCATCCCGCGTTTGGCCAGCTGATAGGCGGTGGAGCAGCCGATGATCCCTCCACCTATTACCACTACGTCCGGAGAATTTGGCACTCTGGTCTCCTTGGGGAGATGCCCCGTCAGCCGCCGGCCACCATGTGGACTATCTCCAGCTTGTCGCCGGATTTGAGGGCGATCTCATCCCAGCGCTCGCGCTTGATGATCTCGCCGTTGTACTCGATGACGATGAGCCGGGGCTCGATCTTGTTGGCCTCCAGGAACTCGATAAGGGCCATGGGGCCGATAATCTCTCTTTGCTTGCCGTTGACCGTCAGGGTGACCACGGCTCTTCACCTGCTGCCTTCGGGTCTGGGGCACCTAAATACCAGATTGCCCAGGTCAGTGGGCTGCATCGAAGCTGTCGAATTGCTGCTCTTCCATTCCGTCGAACCGGTCCAGCCGGTAGGCGTCGAGGGGGAGCCTGGTGGGCTTCCCAAGGACGAGCTGAGAGATCAGCTCGCCGGTAATTGCGCTCAGGGTAATACCCAGGCGCCGGTGCCCGGTGGCTATGTACCCGCCCTCCAGGTCCGGTATCTCGCCCAGAATTGGAAGCAGGTCCCGGGTGCTGGGCCTCAGGCCGGTGATATGGTTGACGATACGGCTGTCCATTACGCCGGGACAGACCTCCTCCACCGATGCCAGGATGGAGGCCTTACCCTTCTCATGGATGGTGAGGTCGTAGCCCATGAAGCCATCGTAGGTGCCGGCGACGACCACTCCTCCCAGCTTGGGGGCCACATAGCTGGAGATGTGGTGGATCATGCACGGTATGGGCGGGCCCGATATCTCCAGGTGCATGCTCTGGCCCTTCATGGGCTCCACCGGCACGGGTATTCCTATCCAGTCTTCCATACCCTTGCTCCAGGAGCCCATGGCAAAGACGATCTTGTCAGACGATATCTCGCCCAGGGAGGTCTCCAGGCCGGTGATCCGGCCCGAACGGGTCTTTATACCCGTCACGTCCCCGTACCTGATGGTGGTGCCGAGGGCCTCGGCGGCCCCGGCGAAGGCCAGGGTCAGGCGATAGGCGTCGACCTGGGCCTGGCCCGCCACGTAGAGGCCTGACCGGGCCCTGGGCGTGGTCCGGGGTTCCATCTTACGGATGTCCTCATCGGTGAACCAGGACACGCCCGGGGTGTCTAGCTTCCAGCCCAGATCCCTCTTGAGGTCCTTCTCTTCCTCCTCGGTAAAGGCCAGCTCGAGCCAGGAGAAA
>JACZVB010000106.1 GCA_022572865.1 Chloroflexota bacterium
ACGCCAATTCGTCGCGCGTATCGCCGCGCTTGCGCCCGAGGATCTCGATCGTTTCGCCGCCGTCGGTCTCGAGCGCTACCACCTGGAGAGCCATCGCATCGATCACCCGTCGGCCTGGCCGCGGCACGTGCGCCTGCTTCCCGACGACGGCATCGCGTTCGTTCAAGGCTCTTCGATGCTGCGCCGCCTCGCCGCGACGTTCGGCGGCGTGGAGATCACGAACGAGGTCGAGGGCGGAGCGCCCGAGATCGTCTGGCGCCTGGTGCGGCCGGGCGAGAGCGGCGATGCCGCCCCCCTGCACGCGGACGCCTGGTTCTGGGAGATAAACGGGTGGCCCATGCCGCCGGGCCGCCGCTGCATCAAGGTGTGGACCATGCTTTGCGGCGAGACGGGCCGAGCTGGTCTGCGCGTGGTGCCCGGCTCGCACCGTGCCGGGGGCTGGGAGTACGAGGTGGAGCCTCGCCACGGCATGGACAAACCGGTCTTCGATGAGCGCCAGGCCGGGCTCGAACCGCGGCCCCTCGAGACGCCGCCTGGAACGAGCACCGTGTTCTCCTACCGGCTGCTTCACGGCGGCGCCGTCACGCGGGACGAGGTTTGCCGGGTGAGCCTCGAGTTCACCATCTTCGTTCCCACCGGCTGAGAGGGCGCGAGCGCGGGCGACGAACGGACGGCTGGTAAAGGCGCCGCGGGCCAAGCCCCGGACACACGGACCAGCATGGCCTCCGACTGGACAAGGCGCCTGTGGCCTCAATTGCGAAAAGTCTGTTCGAATAGAATGTGCGTTTCTGATTGACGAGAGAGATCGATCTGTAATTTACTAGGCGCGAATTATCCGAAAAGGGAGGTGGAGGATGCGGGTACTGGCAGGAAACTGTTCGACGCAGAAGGAAGACGTCTTCGAGGTCTACGCCGAGGCGGCCGAGATCGTTGCACCGCTCGCACACGGCAAGATCCCCTCGAATCTTGAGGATTTCCAGGATTCCCATAAGATCTTCCACCACGTCGACCGTGTCTATGAATTGTGGAAGACGGGGGATACCCGGCCGGTCCACATGACCATCGGGCTCACCAATTACTGCAACCACAAATGCCCGTGGTGCTACATCAACTGGACTCAGGCCGGGCGTCTCAGCGAACGCTCGGGTAACGCGACGCCGAAAAAGAAGGCGATTAACGCCAGCTGGCGCCTAATCGAGGCGGTGGGTGAGGCGAAGGAGCTGGGGCTCAAACCCCGGCTGGCATGGCACTCTCGGGCCGTGGTCGGTGTGGACCCGGCCATCATGGGCATGGGGCCGATACCCGCGGTCAGGAAGCTGCTGAGCAAGACCGGCCTGAGTCTGGACGATATAGACCTGATCGAGCTCAACGAGGCTTTCGCCGCCCAGGCCATCCATTGCATCAGGGAGCTGGGCCTGGACCAGGAGATCACCAACGTCAACGGCAGCGGGATATCCATAGGCCACCCGGTCGGGGCCACCGGCGCAATCATGACGGTGAAGATCATGGAGGAGCTGGAGCGGCAGGACAAAGAGATGGGCCTGGTGACCATGTGTGTCGGCGGCGGCCAGGGATGCGCCACCATCTTCCAGCGCCTCAACTAAGGTCCGGCCCCGGCGATAGTGACCCGTGCTGGTCGGCCACCCATTTTTAGACACGCCTCAATCGACGAGTTCCAGACGCCGGTGCCGCTGGCATCGGGCGGAGTTGTAAGCACCCCTTTCTAGGGTAGATGGGAAGACATGAGCAGACTTCTAGACAAGCTTGAAAAGGCATCGCAGCCAGCCCCGAAACGGATGGGCTTCATCCCAATGAACTCCGAGGCCGCTGTGCCGCCCCTGGCATTGATAATTAGGCTGGACGCCGACACCCCGCAGCTGATGAAGGGCACCCAGGATGTGGCCGACTCCCTCATCCTTCGGGTCGAGGGCCTGGGTAAGGTGAAGGCCCTCCTCAAGAAACTGGGCAAACTGCCCGAAACCTTACCCTGGGGCGTCCAGTCCCAGAAGATAGAGATGGAACAGCTTGACGCCCTGGGCAAGGCAGGCTGCGACTTCCTGGTGTTCGGTATCGATGGTACACCCGCGTCGGTGCTGAACGAAGAGGACATCGCCAAGGTGCTATCCATCGATACGTCGGTGGAGGAGCAGTTCCTCCGAGTCCTGGATGACATGCCCACGGACTCCATAATCATAGAAGCGGAGCCCGGAGAGCGGCTATCGGTGAGAGAGCTGATGGCATACAGATCGATCCTCTGTGCGGTGTCCAAACCGGTGATGGTACGGACCAGGATCGACCTCGAGGAGGGGGAGTTGCTGGCGCTGCAAAACGCGGGATTCCTGGGGATCATAGTCGAACCACGGACCTCCAAAGAGATGAAACAGGTCGCCGGTCTCCGAAAGGCCATCGAGGGCCTGCCTCCCAGGGAGGAGGTAGACAGGAGCAGGGTCGATGCTCTTCTCCCTCAATCCGGCCATGCCATCGAGGCATCGCTGCCGGAAGAGGATGAGGAGGGAGAGGGGGAGGGAGACTATTAGCCCTTAGGGGCCTGCGGGAAAATCCCTTTCGACCATCCCCCTGGCCCCCTTCCTGGCCAGGAAGGGGGCGAAATTTATATCTGAGGGACACCCTCAGACTCCTGGCAATCCCGATACTCGGGACTGCACTCCCCCTTTTTCATCAGCCTCCTAGTAGCCGAAATCAGCGTAACGTTCGGTCTAGTGTCGTCTGGAGTACGCCCTTCCAGAAAAGGAAGGGGGATACAGTGGGATGGTTCGGTGGGTGGCAGATCACGAGTGCGCCCCCTATGCGCAGCCGCACTACCTGTCTATCCCTCTAATCACCTCATCTAAGCTGTCGCAACTGTGGCCTCCAGGCCATGACGGCCAGGGTGCTGACCATGAGAAGCGCGGCCCCCATGGTAAGGGCCGCCGACGGGCTGATGGCATCTGCAGCGGCGCCCATGGGCAATACCCCCAAAGGCATCAGGCCGAAGGACATCAGGTAGATGCTGGTAACCCGTCCTCGCATCTCTGGCGTTGTGTTGGTGAGGAGCAGGGTCTGATTCAGGGCGCTGTAGCCCATGCTGCCCACCCCCACAAGAAACAGGGCGCCCAGGGATAGATAGAGGCTTGTGGATTGGGCGAAAAGTACAAGCGCCATCCCGAAGGTCAGCAGCAGGGAGGCCATCAATACGCCCCTTCGCCGGAGATTCGAGAGGGAGGCCAGGCCCAGGGTGCCCAGCAACGCTCCCACACCCACGGCGCCTATCAAAATCCCGAAACCGCCCGAGCCTACGTCCAGGACATCCTTGGCGAACAGCGGCAGCAGGGCCTGGTACGGTTGGGCGAAGATGAGGGGAGCGAAGGCCAGTATCAAAAGGCTTGAGATGAGAGGGCTGCTGCGAACGTAGCTCAGGCCATCCTTCAAGTCTTCAATCATAGACCCTCGTTCACGCCTGGGGCTCGGGCCTGTGGCCGGGATCATCATAACGCTGAGGGCGGCGAAAGCGTAACAGCCCACCATCAGGAAATAGACCCCTTCGATGCCTACGACCCCCACGAGCACCCCTGCCAGCCCAGGGGCCGCAATGCGGTTCAGGTTCATCCCCGCCGAGTTCAAGGCCACTGCATTCGTGAGGTTATCCCGGCTCACAAGCTCTGATATCAGCCCCTGGCGACCCGGCATGTTGAAGGCAAAGATAGTCCCCGACAAAACGGACGACAGGATGATGTGCCATATCTGGACCACATCGGTGACGATGAGGATAGCGACGAACAGGGCCACCAGGCCGGTGCAACTCTGGGTCACTATGAGGACGTTTCGCTTTGAGAACCGGTCGCTGATGACTCCCCCAAAGAGGGAGAAGAGAAGCAACGGGGCCCCGGTGCTAGAGGTGACTATCCCCAGGTCCAGGGCCGATCCATCCAGCCTATCGACCACCAGCCAGCCCCTGGCCACCATCTGCATCTGCATCCCGGCAAAGGAGCCCAACATGCCCAGCCAGAGCCAGCGATAGTTGCGCTCCTTGAGGGAATCGAAGGTGTGAATCTTCGCCCAGAATGCGGGCCTGGCCCGCCGGGCCCTTTCCGCCCCCGAGGCCTCCGGAGAGGGCGTTGCGGCGTAATCCTGTAAGCCCGTCTGTTTACTCAAATGATGTCGATTTCATCGGCATATGCTGGGGCATCAAAGACCTGCCGGGGGCGCAGACCAAAATTCCTTGCCACCGGGGATAGCCAACCCGATGTATGGGATTCAAAACTGTCAGCCCTGATCCTTCGCTTCTCAGGATACACCGAGCGATGAGCGCGAAGTTATTTTCATAAGAACAAGAGGCCGCTTTCAAGATCGGGGCGGTGACTCAGTTCCCTTCGGTGAACCGGTCGCGGAGCCAGCGCTACCAGGGTCAACCCCAGGCCAGGGGCCGTTACCCCATGCGGGAACCACCCCACTTGGAGACGCCCTGGGCCGTTGGCTCGGCGATCACGTTGATCACCGCGGGTTTGCCACTATCGAAGGCCCGCTCCAGGGCAGGGCGAATCTGATCAGGGTCTTCGACCTTCTCACCGTAGCACCCAAGGGCCTCGGCCATCTCGTGGAAGGCGGTGAATCCCAACTCCCGGCCCGGCTTCCGCGTGTCCAGGGACCGGGCCGTCCATCCGGCGTTATTGCTTATCACCGTGACAACCTGCAGGTTGTGGCGGGCAGCGGTATCCAACTCCATGGCATTCATTCCCATAGAGCCGTCCCCGTGTAGGACTAGCACCTGCTTATCGGGTTTGGCAAGTTTGGCCCCTATGCCGTAAGGCAAACCAACCCCCATAGTGCCGGTGACCCCGGCGTTCAGCCTGTGGCCCGGCACAAAGGTGGGAATGGACTGACGTCCGAAATGCAGTATCTCGTTACCATCCACCGACAGTATGGCGTCCCTATCCAGGAAATCCCGGATCTCCTTGCATATCCTGAGGGGATGGATGGGGACCTGGTCTGAGTTTAGCAACGGGGCGACCTGAGCGGCCCTGCGCTCGTTGACCTCGCTCAGGTGGACCACCCAGGGAGACTCCAGGGCCCCGGCGAACCTGGACTGCTGGGATTCGGCTTCGCCAACCATCTGTCCCAGGACGAGCTGGGCATCGCCGACGATGCCCAGCTCGACATCACGGTTATGTCCTATCTCACTTGCTTCGATGTCTATCTGGATGATCCTGGCGTCCTGGGCGAAGCGGCTTCCGTAGTTCATCATCCAGTTGAGGCGGGTCCCCACCACCAGCACCACGTCCGCCTCTCGCATGGCGGCGCTCCTGGCCCCCGGGAAGGAGACGGCGTGGTCCTCGGGCACCAGGCCCCGGGACATGGGGGCGGTGTAGAAGGGTATGTTGGTGACATCTATGAACCGCTCCAGGTCGGCAGCGCCCCCGGAGAAGAACACGCCTCCCCCGGCCATGACCAGGGGCCGCTCCGCCTCGGCGAGCATTCCTATCGCCTCTGCAACGGCATCCGGCTCCGCGGCGGGCCTGCTTCGCTTGGCGAAACGGGTCGGCGGCGGCACCGTATCCTCCTCTACCTCCTCGTAGAGAACATCGGCTCCACAGTCTATGTAGACCGGGCCCGGGCGTCCGGAAAGCGCCTGGCGAAACGCGGTGCTGACTATCTCCGGGTATCGGGCCGCCGTGGTGGGGCGATGCCAGTATTTACACAGGGGTTGCAGGATACTGACCTGGTCCACCTCCTGGAATGCCTCCCGCCCAATCTCATGCACAGGCCCGGCGCCTCCCAGGACGACCATGGGAGCGCAGTCGATAGAAGCGGTGTAGATCCCCGTAAGAAGGTTAAGGGTCCCAGGCCCCGAGGCTGCGGTGCATACCCCGGGCTTGCCGGTGACCCGGGCGTAGGCATGGGCAGCAAAGGCCGCCCCTTGTTCGTGGCGAAAGTCTACGGTCC
>JACZVB010000107.1 GCA_022572865.1 Chloroflexota bacterium
AGTGTCCACCATCGACGCATCGGGCCTGTGCAAGTTTCTCACCTTCGGCATCGGCCTCGACGACATCCAGCCGGAGTTGAACGCGGCCACCGGCATCGACTACTCCATGGATGACCTGCTGAAGATTGGCGAGCGAATCCACAACCTGGAGCGGGTCTGGAACCTGAAGGCGGGCATCACAGGAGCTGACGATACCCTTCCCAAGAGGTTGCTCAAAACGGGCGTTGCTGCGGGTCCTGCGGAGGGTAGGGTCAACCGTCTGGATGTGATGCTCCCTGAGTACTATGAAGCCAGGGGTTGGAGCTCCGACGGCGTGCCCTCGGCCGAGAAGCTCGCTGAGCTAGGCATCGTTTAGGGGGAGAGGGCAGGCCGTCAATCTGCCACCCGCCCCACACAGGTTGCGAAATTTCCGTTGCCATCGGTTTCAGATGGCCCTGGTTGAAACGGGTAGTGTCGTAGAAGGAAAGGAAAGGGAGGCTAGATGAACGGCTGGACTGGCAAAATCCTTCGAGTAGACCTCACCCGGGGAGTTATCACCAAAGAAGATCTGAACATGGAGTGGGCCAGGGACTACGTGGGCACCAGGGGCCTGGCCACCAGATATCTGTACGAAGAGATGGACCCTGCAGTCGATCCCTTCAGCCCCGAAAACAAGCTGATTCTTTCCACCGGCCCCCTGACGGGGACCGGCGCCTCCACTGCCTCCCGTTATGCAGTGGTAACCAAGGGCCCTCTGACGGGGGCCATCACCGGCTCCAACTCCGGGGGACACTGGGGCCCTGAGCTCAAGTTCGCCGGCTACGATATGGTCATTCTGGAAGGCCAGTCACCGGAGCCTGTATACCTCTGGATTTACGACGACGACGTCCAGTTGGTTTCTGCCAAAGACCTGTGGGGCAGGACCGTTTGGGAGACCGAGGAGTGGATCAGGAACGACACTGGCGTACCCGATTGCGTAATCGCCAGCATCGGCCCCGCGGGTGAGAACCTGGTCCGGTTCGCCTCCATAATGAACGACCTGCACCGGGCTGCCGGAAGGTCCGGTGTGGGGGCCGTTATGGGCGCCAAAAAGATCAAGGCGGTGGCTGTGCGGGGCACCGGTGGGGTCGCCGTGGCCTCACCTAAAGCCATGATGAAGGCGATCTGGGAGCAGAGGGGCAAGCTGGGGCCGGACAATGCCGGGATCGAGGGCATGCAGAAGTACGGCACCCTGGAGATCATGGGCATCATCAACGAGACCGGCGGCCTCCCCACCAGGAACCACCAGGAGACCCAGTTTGAGGGCGAGGAGAACATAAATGGGGAGGCGGTGACCAATGACCGCCTGCTGACTAACAAGGCCTGTTTCAGCTGTACCATCGCCTGCGGCCGTGTCACCCACCTGCCCGGCGATGCTGCCGAGAAGTTCATGGTGACCACCCACCCCAGAAACTGGAAGATGGCCGCCGAGGGGCCCGAGTACGAGACGGCCTGGGCCCTGGGCGCCGAGTGTGGCGTGGGGGACCTGGACGCTCTCATCAAGGCCAGCTGGCTGTGCAACGACCTGGGAGTCGACACCATATCCATGGGGGCCACCATATCCGCCGCCATGGAGCTATATGAAAAGGGCCTCATCTCTAAGGAAGAAGCCGGTATGGAGATCAATTTCGGCAGCGGCGATGCCCTGGTGGCCCTGGTGGAAAAGACCAGCTACCGGGAAGGTATCGGAGACGAGCTGGCCGAGGGTTCGAAGCTCATGGGCATCAAGTTCGGCGACCCCGGGGTCCACATGGGTTCCAAGGGCCAGGAGTTCCCGGCATATGACCCCAGGACGTATAACGGCATGGCCCTTGGCTATGCAACCAACACACGGGGCGCAGACCACCTGAGGAACTTCACTCCGGGGGCGGAGGTCTTCGGATCTCCCTACAAGCTGGACCCGGGGGCGACCGAGGGCAAGGCAGAGTTGGTTATATCCCTGCAGAACGAGAACTCCATTCACGATTCTACCGGCCTGTGCATGTTCATCTCGGCGGGCAACGATCTGGAAGACATCCGCAAGCTCCTGGCAGCCGCCACGGGCATCTCCTATACCGCGGACGACATGAACAGGATTGGGGAGAGGATCTGGAACCTGGAGCGAATGTTCAACCTCAAGGCGGGCCTGACGAAAGCGGACGACTCGCTACCAGAGAGGATACTCAAGGGCGCTATTCCCGGGGATGATAATCCTGCCAAGGGCAGGGTGGCGAAGCTGGACCAGATGCTGCCTGAATACTACAGCCTACGGGGATGGGACGTGGACGGGCTCCCGGAGGACGCCAAGCTGGTCGAGTTGGGGCTCAAATAGGGCCCTGGCTCCCCCTCAAAGCGCATTTATGAACAGATGGCGGAGGTAAGGTACCTGGGTAAGCTTCGTGAGGTTACGGGCGTTGCCCAGGAACGGGTGGAGGGGGCCCAGGTGGGTCAGCTGCTGGGGAGGTTATCGAAGAAGCACGGTCCTCGACTCGGCGAGTTGCTCTTCGCAAACGGGAATGTTGCGGAGCTGAGCCAGGACGTTGAGGTCCTGGTGAATGGCCGGGATATCGATTTTCTCGATGGGTTGGGGACGGACTTGGGAGAAAAGGACCGGGTAACGATTCTCTATCACGGCGTCAGAGGCTTTCCAGGAGGATAGAAGTCATGGCTAACAAGAAGCACGTGGTCATAGGAGCCGGGCCCGCCGGCCTGAGGGCCATCGAGACCATGCGAGACTACGAGTCCGATTCTTCCATAACCCTCATAGGCGACGAGCCGGCTTACTCTCGTATGGTCATACCCTACTATCTGGCCGGAGATATCGAGGAGCGGGCCGTCTATACGGGCGACCAGGACTATTTTACCAATCTGAACGTAGACACAAGGTTCGGCTCCCGGGTCACGTCCATCGACGCCAAGGCCAAAACCGTCACCCTGGACGACGGGTCGACGGTGGAGTACGACAACCTGCTGATAGCAACAGGCTCTTCGGCCACCCGTCCCCCGATCCCCGGGGCCGATCTCCCCGGGGTGCAGAACATGTGGTCCGTCGGCGATGCCAGGGCCTTCCTGTCCAGGGCCAAGCCCAACAGCGAGGTGGCCATAATAGGCGCCGGGTTCATAGGGCTCATCATCCTGGACGGCCTCCACGGTGCGCATCACAAGATCACCTTCGTCGAGCTGGAGGACAATATACTGCCGCGGATGATCGCCCGCGGGGGCGCTAAGGTGGTTGAGGGATGGATGGGGCGTCACGGTGTGGAGACCATCACCGGCACCAGCGTGACCCGGATTGAGGCCAGCAACGGGCGTCTTAGCCTCAGCCTGGCAAGCGGCAAGTCCCTCCAGGTGGACTCGGTGGTGGTGGCCACGGGTATAAAGCCCAACATGGACTTCGCCGCCGGCGCTGGTATCCAGACAGGGGATGGGATTCTGGTCAACAACCGGATGGAGACCAACGTGGCCGGTATCTTTGCCGCTGGTGATGTTGCCGAGGGCCCGATTCTCAATTCCCAGGCCAGAGCGGTCCATGCGATCCAGCCCACCGCCTTTGAGCATGGCCGGGTTGCAGGGGCAAATATGGCGGGGCAGAAGGTGACCTACGCGGGCAGCCTCGGATTTAACGTGATAGATGCCGTAGGCCTGCAGGTTGCCAGCTTCGGCGACTGGCAGAATGACGCCGATACCACCAACGTATCCAGCGACATCACCTCCATATACCGGCGGCTGTCCTGGAAGGGCGACGCCATCGTCGGAGCCGTAATGATCGGCAAGGCCACGGATATAGGGGCCTTGAACGACGTGGGTATGGTGAAGGGATTCATTCAAGCGGGGACCGCCCTGGGCAAGTGGAAAGACTACATCAATAAGAACCCGTTGGACCTGCGTAAGCCCTATGTGGCATGTAAGGTGGCCGAGGGGCTTCTAAAGACTACCCTCACCGGCAAGCCAGCGGTTTCCGGGGGCCGGCGTTATCGCTTCCCTCCGATACAGCCCGTGACCCAGAAGACACCCTGGCACCAGGTCCTGGTCTCCGACGCGCCCGAGAAGAGCTAAGTAACCCGGGCGTGTTAAGATGTGTGGAGACCAGGGAGAAGGGTGGGATTGAATGAAGGTGGACGTTAAGCTGTTTGCGAACCTCAGGGCGAGAATGCCCAATGGCGTTGGCCGTGGGACCCTGGAGTTGGAAGACGACGCAACCCTCGTAGACCTTCTGCAAAAGCTTGATATTCCGGAGGAGCTGTCCCAGATGACCCTGATCAACGGTCAGCACTGCCCTCCGGAACGAGAGTGGAGAGAGAAGAAGAAGCTGCAGGAAGGAGACGTAGTGAGTGTCTTTCCTCCTCTGGCCGGGGGCTAGCGATAGCCGATATCTGGGGAGGGTCCAAATCCTGGGCGTCTCTTGAGGATCACGATACTCACGGCAGTTCCTTCTTATGACTTTAATCGTCTGCAAACACAAGAGGGCCTTTGAAGCCAAAGGCCCTTTCTCTATGCTAAGAATATCGTCGAGTATGCGGAAACCCTCCCTGATACTCCTACTCATTCTGATCTTCGTTGTCGGCTGCTCCTCCGTGTCCATATCTCCCTCCCCTACCCCGGAGCCGGTCAGCACTCCCGTTACCACCGCTAGGTGGGAAGCCTTCCCATCGTTCCTGACATCCCGGTCCTCAGTAGGTGTGGGGACCGTCGATGGCATGATCTACGCCATAGGTGGGCTGGAGCTGGTCGGGCAAAGCTCCGACTCCGTCGAGACCTTCGACCCCGCTGAAGCCGGAGGCGTGTGGCGACTGGCCCCTTCGCTGCCCATAGGAATACACAACGCCGCAGTGGTGACTGTAGAGGGCAGATTGTACGTTCTTGGGGGGTTCCAGGGACGCAGGTCCATCCCTTCCAGCGCCGTATTTGAGCTGGCTCCCGGTGGTGGGATGTGGGAGCCCAGGGCCCCTCTTCCCGTGGCCCGGGGCGCTTTAACGGCGGTGGCGTGGAACGGGTCCATTTACGTCTTTGGTGGACTGGACAAGGATGGTATCTCAGCTCGAATAGATGTCTATGACCCCCGCCTGGACCGCTGGTCCACACCGGGCAGCATGCCCACACCCAGAAGCCATTTGGGGGTCGTGGCCGTAGGCTCCCTGATCTATGTCATGGGCGGGCGAGGTGGGGAAGAGAACACCAGCCTCGATCTGCTGGAGATATATAATCCCTCCACTGGTGGCTGGGGAGGGGGACCCCGCCTGTCCGTCCCCCGGGCCAGCATGAGTGTTGCGGAGGCCGGGGGCCTCATATATGTCCTGGGGGGCGAGGACCTGGACCGTACCCTGGCGTCGACTGAGGTCTACGATCCTACACAGGCGCGGTGGAGCACCTTCGCACCCCTGCCATCGCCCAGGCACAGCGGAGGCGCGGTGGCCCTTGGTGGCAGGCTCTACTCAATAGGCGGCAGCTCAGAGCCCGGCTTATCCATCACCGACGCAAACGACGCCATCGTCATAGAGTAGCGCTTGACTGCGGAAAACCGCGTCATAATGTCTGCCCCACATTGGGGACACACTCGTGATCTGCCGCCCACTGAACTATCCCCCTGTATCCCCCTTCCTTTTCTGGAAGGGGGAAGAAATCAGGCTTGTCCCGAGCTCGGGACAAACCCCCGGCAATCCCGACACTCGGGACTGCACTTCCGATGACACTCGACCGAACGTTACGCTGATTTCGACCCCTAGGTAGTAGCCTTCACAGGCGATCCAACCTCTAGTAACGGGTAGACGGCGCATTTCAGGCGGGCCCATGGCGGCAGACCAGCGTCAGCACCGAGCTGTAGGTATGTGCCAGGTTGCGCTCTTCCCTGGGGGCGAACTCAGCGTTTGACAGAAAGCCGATGAGCGGGATGTCCCCCAGGCCCTCCTTTATGATGCTGACATCGTGGTCCGGTTTCCGGTGA
>JACZVB010000108.1 GCA_022572865.1 Chloroflexota bacterium
GGTCATCACCGGCCAGAAGATATGGACCAGCCAGGCCAACTACTCCGACTGGATACTGCTCCTGGCCCGCACGGACCCCGAAGCGCCCAAGCATCGGGGCATCACCATGCTGCTGGCCGACATGAAGACCCCCGGCGTCTCAGTCCGGCCCATCATCGACATGACTAGCGGCCACCCCTTCAACGAGACCTTCTTCGACAACGTCCGCATCCCCAAGGAGAACGTGGTGGGTGAGGTGAACCGGGGTTGGTACGCCGGTATGACCCTGCTGGACTTCGAGCGCTCCGCATTGCAGCATTCGGCCTCCGCTCGCCGCTGCCTCGACGAGGCCGTCAGGTTCGCCTCGACAACCAGGGCTAACGGCAAGCCCCTGATTCAGACGCCAACGGTCCGCAACAAGCTGTCTGACATGGCCGTTCAGGTGGAGGTCGCCTACATGCTCTCGTACCAGGTGGCCTGGATCCAGAGCAAGGGGGAGGTGCCCAATAAAGAGGCCTCGATGGACAAACTCTTCGCCTGCGCGACAGAGCAGCGAGCCTTTGACACGGCTATGGAGGTCCTGGGCCTCTACGGCCAGCTGGTGACGGGGTCGAAGCGCGTGCCCCTGCAAGGATTTATCGAAAAGAACTACCTGTTCACCAGGTCCAGCACGATAGCCGGGGGCACTAACGAGATCCAGAAGAACATCGTCGCGACCCGGGGCCTGGGGCTGCCGAGGCAGTAGGCCTCTATCAACGCTGCCAGGGGACGAAAGAACTAGTGAGGCAAGGCACTTGTACAAGGTGCTCATCGGGGGACTCTGACCCCACCACTTCACCCGTTCTAGAGGTTCTTTGCACAAGGGGCTCAGAATCCAAGGTATCCCCGACTATCAGATCATGAAGTTCATCTGCTTCACTATCGTTTCCCCCAACGTCCTGTCGCCATCGATTCTGACTTTTTCAGAGGAGAGCGCGTGGCCCGGGTCCCAGCGGCCGCAGCTCAAGCAGGCGAAGGTCTCAACATCCATGGTGAGGCGGACCGTGGGCACCGCCGGGACAGTCCCTAGCTCCCTGGCCCGTTTTCCTTCCACCACGATGGCCAGGACCCGGCCTGCCCCACCCGTGATGTCGAACACCACCGAGGAGCCGTCGGGGGCCTGGGCCTTTTTCCCGACTACGAAGGGCATGGCCATGGCCAGTCTACCCATGGAATGATCGGCCCCGGGACCTTCCAGGTGTCCGGGTTGGAAGACGGCGCGGCGGATATCCTGCTCGTGGACCCAGGAATCGAAGATGCGTATGCGTATTAACTCCCGAGTCTCGCGATCGCCTATGGGGGTCTCGGTCTCGGCGTCAAAATAGTCGGGCCCCGAGGCCCTGAGCAATCGAAGCCGCTCCGAGGTAACCTCTCGAAACTCGTCGAGGACCCTGGTCCCGGGCCAGGGACGCCGCCAGTCGACCGCCACCTCGTTCCTGGCGCCAACCTCGTTCTTCACGTGGCTCACATCCCGGGGCTTGTGATCGGGCGCGGGCCTGTCCAGGAGCCAGGACTCGGTGCCTAAGATGTGGGAGATGTGGTCCTGCACCGACCAGCCGGGACAGTCGGTGGGTGTTTTCCACTCCTTCTCGGAAAAACCCCGGCAGAGCTGGTCCATGGAAGACCACACCGACTCCAGCTTGTCCACGAGCTGTTGATCATTCATGCTACACACCCTGTGGCAGGGACTTTGAGATGCCTGGTGCCGAGGGCGGGATTTGAACCCGCACTCCCCAAGGGGAATCGGATTTTAAGTCCGACGCGTCTGCCATTTCCGCCACCTCGGCCCGAGGAAGAGATTTAAAAAACGCAGGCGCCGTTAAATGTCGGGCCTGCGTCTTAGTATTCGATGGAGGCGACGGGCGGATTCGAACCGCCGAATAGGGGTTTTGCAGACCCCCGCCTTAACCACTTGGCTACGTCGCCCTGGAGCGGAAGACGGGATTCGAACCCGCGACCTTCTCCTTGGCAAGGAGATGCTCTACCACTGAGCCACTTCCGCGAGTCTTTAGATATTGTCTTTGGTGCCGAGGAGGAGATTTGAACTCCTACGAGCTTTCGCTCACTGCCCCCTCAAGACAGCGTGTCTACCGATTCCACCACCTCGGCCTGTTCAACCGCAGTACCCTCCTCTAAAATCTCTGCGAGGTTGGACTCGGGACCTATTCCTGCGGCTGCCTCCTGAGGATGGCAGGAGTGGGAGGATTCGAACCCCCGACCTGCGGTTTTGGAGACCGCTGCTCTGCCAACTGAGCTACACTCCTACAGCGGCCCTTTTGCCTCACGATTCTACCATAATCGTCCGAAAATGGCCAATCGGAACTGCCTTAACCCTCACTCCCCATACCCCCTCCAGAATCCCAACGGGTCCCGAGTATAGGGGCGAGCCGGGGCTCGGGGTTCCCATTCTAGTCGCTCCTGAATACGTTAGTGCCGTAGTAACAGAAATCCTCTTCAGGCATCCGATCCCGCCAGGGCCAGGGTCACCTCGTATAGCACCTCCAGCCCGGGCCTGATGTCTTCCCAGTGGGTGAGTTCGTCCGGGGAGTGGCTCTTGCCCCCGACGCTGGGCACGAAGATCATACCCGCATCGGTCACATGGGCCATATGGGAGGTATCATGGACGGCCCGGCTGGCCGTGTCCATGTACCTGATGCCCAGCTTCTTGCAGGCACCGGCAATGGTGCTCCTGATGGCAGGGGAAAGGGCCACCGCTGCTGTGTACTCCAGCTCCTCAATCTCGAACTCGACACCCCGCTCCCCGGCCACCCTCGCAATCATCTCATCTATCTCCTTGATGGCTGCGGCCAGGTTATCGGGCGAGGTGTCCCTTACGTCGGTGGTGAAGGTCACCAGGCTGGGCACGATGTTCATTGCCCCGGGCTTGACGTCCAGGATGCCGACGGTGCTTACCAGGGAGGCGGCAGGATCAGAACGCCCTATCCTCTCGATCTCCTGGACCATCCGGGCCGCGGGGACCAGGGCGTCGGTCCTACGGTCCATGGGCGTGGCGCCGGCGTGGTCCGCCTTTCCGAACACCCTGACTCTCTTGTGGCTGGAGCCCGTTATGGCCTCTACGATGCCGATGGGCGTCTCCTTCTCCTCCAGCCTTGCGCTCTGCTCCACATGAAGCTCCACAAAGGACTTGACCTCGCCCTTTCTCAATACCACCTCTCCAGGGGTGCCGGTGGTCTCAATAGCTTCTAACGCTTTTTCAAAGGAGATTCCGTCGCCATCCTTTAGTCCCCTGACCTCGCCCCAGCTCAAATGCCCGGTCATGATCGCGCTACCCAGGGTCCCCTTTTTGAACCTGTCCCCCTCCTCGTCAGTGAACACCACCACCTCGATGGGGTGCCGGGTCACAATGCCCTCATCATTCAGGGTCCTGACCACCTCCAGGGGCCCCATGACACCGGTGGGGCCGTCGTAGTCACCGCCGTTGGGGACGCTATCGATGTGAGAGCCCATCATCACTATAGGGGACGAGGGGTCCCGGCCCTGACGCCTCCCCCTGATGTTGCCTACAGCGTCGACCCTTACGGTCAGTCCAAGGCCCTTCATTATCCCGATGACCAGATCTCTTCCTTCCAGGTCGGCAGGGGTAAGGGAGAACCGGGCCACGCCGCCCTCGGGCACCCTTCCTATCCGGGCCAGGGCCTCCAGGTCTTTCTGGAATCTGTCTATGTTAGGTTTCAAGGAATCCTCCCTCTGTCCAAGCTATCAGGATAAACATTACTGTAACGAAGCCGGTAAAGAAAGCCACGCTTCTAATCGGTTGTGCTAAAAGGCGGGATCGATGACTACGTCCACCAGGGCCGGCTCATCCAGATTGATGGCCCGTTCCAGAGCGGGCTTGATGTCCCGAGGGCGGACTACCCGTTCGGCGTGAACCCCGAAGCTCTGGGCCAGGCTGGCGAAGTCCAACGGGGGATCGGCCAGGTCCACGGAGTGGAGTTTATCTCTGGCCTCCCTTCCGAGCACCCGCATGGTGTTGATCTTCAGGATCCGGTAGCTGGAGTTGTTGCAGATCACCAGGGTCACGGGTATCCGGTGATGGGCCGCCGTCCATAGGGCCTGGATGGAGTACATAGCGTTGCCATCCCCAATTACCCCCACCACGGGGCGGTCCGGCTGGCCAAGTTTCACTCCCAGGGCCATGGGCAGGGAGTCGCCCAGGGAGCCGTCGTTGTCTCTGAAGGCCAGGTAGGAGTCAGGTTCCGTGAAATCCAGGTGGTCCCTGAGGGCAATGGACGCGGTGACACCTCCGTCTACCAGGATTGCATCGGCCGGCAGGCATTCCTTCAGGTCCAGCATCAAGCGGATATCGGAGATTGGCTCCCGGTCCCAACTCTCCTTAGCCCTCTCCCAGAGGGCCTCCCTGCGTCTACGGTTCTCGTCGGATATCCGCTTAACCCGTTCCCGGGCCGCCTTTTTCGACCCCGGGGACATCTGTTTGCTAACCGCGCTGATCAGCTCCTGGAGCCCCAGCTTGATGTCGGCGACGATACCCACGTCGGTAGGCTGGTTCTTTCCGACCTCCCAGGGGTCCGTATCCAGGTGAATCACCCGGGTAGAGGGAGAGACTAATGGTTCGGGAAGATAGAAAGTCTGAGAGATGAAATTAGCGCCGACGGCCAGGACAACGTCCACGTCCTCGAGGGCCTTGTGTGCACCGGGGAAGTCGGTCGACATCCCACCTCCGAAAAGGGGATGGTCGGAGGGGAAGGCCGTTTCGGCACGGAGTCGGTTTTCGGTAACCTGTGCCCCGATGAGCTCGGCAAGGGCCACGGCCTCTTTCATCGCATCGCAACGGGCCAGCCTAAAGCCGACGAACAGGGCCGGGTTTCGGGCCTGAGCAAGCAGCTCCGCCGCCTTTTCTATTGCCTTTTTATCGGGGGCGTATTCTGAGGGGACCCAGCTGGGATAGCCGACCTCCATCTCGGCTTCCCGGCTGAGGACATCCTGGGGCAGGGACACAAAGGTGGGGCCCTGGGGCTGCTGGCTGGATATCTTGAATGCCCTGTGCATCACCAGGGGGATGTCCGCGGGATGCTGGACTTCCGTGCTCCATTTAGTATAGGGCCTGGTCATGGCCACCAGGTCGCCGGTAAGACCGGGCTCACGCTGAATGAGCCGTGTGTCCTGCTGGCCTGCGGTAACCACCAGGTTGAAATCGGATACATAGGCGTTATAGAGGGCGCTGACCAGGTTGGCAACCCCCGGCGCGGTGTGAACGTTGATCACTCCAGTCTTGCCCGAGGCCCAGGAGTACCCTCCAGCCATGCCTGTTGCGACCGTCTCATGAAGTGCCAGGATGTACTTGATCTTTGGGTGCTGGTACAGAGCGTCCATGAAGACGACCTCGGTGGAGCCGGGGTTCCCGAAGACGTAGTCAACATCGTGGGATTCCAGGACCGCCATAAGGGCGTCTATGCCGGACATCCGGGGCATGGGATTCACCTCTAAAACGGGGTAGGAGACGAGGGCAGCGACAATGTTATCATAGGCCCTTGCGACTTTCTATAACGGTTCAAGGAGTGTGTTCAATAACACTTTCGACCATCCCCCTGTCCCCCTTCCTAGCCAGGAAGGGGGATGAAATAGGTTTGTCCCGAGCTCGGGACAAACCCCCGGCCCCGACTCGTCCCGATACTCGGGACTCGGCGTCGGGGCACTCCCCGATTTATAGGACTTATTAAACGACCTCGCTCATGGCAACCAGGCCATCGGCCCCGTAGTGCTTCGATATTGACTCGGTTCCAGGGGTAACCTACACTTCTAAGAACTCATGTAATAGGGCACATTCAGGAGGAGTCTATGGCTCTCAGCAAGACTCTGGAAGGGTTCCTCGCGCAGCCCAATCTACGCATCCTGGCCACCCTCCGTAAGGCCGGCTCGCTCGACCTTAC
>JACZVB010000109.1 GCA_022572865.1 Chloroflexota bacterium
ATCGAAGAGATGACCAGGCCCGATTACCTGCCCCTGCTAAATACCGTAGCGATACACGAGCGAAATGCGGGCGTCTCCCTCAGGGCCTGGGCCGATGAGACCCCGAACCCGGGGCTGCGGGCCTGCCTCTCGCTGGTGGCGGCCCGGGAGACCAGCCATTACGAGGTCTTCAAGCGCCGCATCGAGGAGCTGGGATACGCCCTGGAGGAGGAAGAGGAGCCGGGTGACGAGGAGCGTTTACGGGTCAGAGGCTCCGGCATGTCCGATGCCGAGAAGGTCCGCTGGCTCCGGTCCAGGCAGCCCGTCATCATGGTGGACTACAGGGCCGCCGTCTCCAACGAAGGGATAGACCCGTTGACCCGCTCTCTGCTCAGATGGTTCGCTGATGAGGAGGCCGACTCGTCCAGAAGGCTGGCCGAGGCCTATGGCCGGGTGGAGGCGCAGGCGGGATAGAGGGCCGAAAGTGGATAGTAACAGCTTCGACCATCCCCCTGTGTCCCCCTTCCTGGCCAGGAAGGGGGAGTAAATTAGCTTTGCCCCGAGCTCGGGACAAACCCCCGGTCCCGACTCGGTGTCGGGACACTCCGGGTTTGGAGGAGCTTATTAAACGGCCTAATAGAAGGCCGAGAGGGTTTATAGCAGCTTCGGCTATCCTTCTTCCTCTGTGGAAGGGCTGGACCCCCGTCGGCACTCGACCGGGCGATGCGCTGATTTCGGTTACCAGGTGCTAGGATTTGCTGGGAGAAAAGGCTGGTTGTGCCGACCAGGGCCGGGCCAACCGGGAAACTGCTGCGCCGAAGGCGAAGATTCCGATTATGATCAGGAAAGCCAGGTCGTAGTTGCCCCGTGAGTCGAAGATGACGCCGGCCAGGAGGGGACCCAGGAGTGACGATGCTATGGTGGCCAGGGTCACCAGTCCGTAGATAGCCCCGAAGTTTTTCATCCCAACGGTGTCCTGGACCAGAATAGGCAGTGTAGTTCCCATTCCCCCTATCCCGATGCCAAAGAAGGGCAGCGCTATCCATAAGGCCGGGGTGTCGGGCCCGAGGATCAGGGCTATCAGACACAGGCTCTGTATCGCCAGGCTAATCATGAATACATACCTGGCGAGAAAACGCTCGGTGAGGTAGCCGAAGGAGAGCTTCCCCACCATGCCGAAGACGGCCAGCAGGCTGAGGAACAGGGTGGCCCGGGTAAGGGAGAGGCCCTCGTTCTGGAGGTGGGGAATGATCTGGGTGAGGACTGCGGAGTAGGTGAAGGTCGCGGCGACTATGGCCAGGGTGAGGGCGTAGAAAGAGGTGCTGTGAAGGGCCTCATTGACCGTGGCCCCGGAAGCAGGATCCAGACGCCGAGACGTTCTGCTTCGAATAGGCGGGGCGGTGGCGGCATCAGAGGCCCGGGTCCCGTGACTGGGGCCTTCTTTAATCAGCAGAAAGCTGAGCAGGGCGATAACCGCAGCCATGATGCCGAGGGCGGTAAATCCCCACCTCCAGTCTGTGCGGGAGATTATAACCCCCAGGAGTAGGGGAAGGGTCAGCCCTCCGAAGTTGGCGCCCATGGAGGAGACCCCCATCATCCTCCCCCGCGTCTCCGGGAACCAGGCGCTGACCAGCCGTGGTCCGGCGAGTATCGAGGCCCCGGGAAAGCCCAGGAACTGGAGGAAGCTGAGAGCATACCACTGCCACAGGTCGGTGATGAGGGGCCGGAGGAGGAAGCTGATGGCCAGAAGAAGGAGGGAGGCGGACATGACGGGCCTGGCGCCGATCCGGTCCAGGGCCCGTCCTACTAGCGGCGCCGTCAGGCCGGCAATCGCCGAAAAGGAGAGGGCAGCGTTCACCTGGGTCCGGGACCAGCCGAACTGGTCCTCCAGCGGCACGACGAATAGGCCGAAGGCGTAATGGGAACCACCGATGCTGATTGCCATGGAGGCAAACACCACCGCGATGACGGCCCAGCCGTAGTTGGGCCTGGCGGCCCGCACCTCCCCGATCAGGGTG
The DNA here is from genome assembly GCA_022572865.1 of Chloroflexota bacterium. The sequence continues at coordinate 1,998 of JACZVB010000109.1, forward strand.
TTGAGGCGGAGAGCGATATACATCAGCGCCTGAGGCGACCGGGGTAGCAGGTGCCAGGGTAGAGGGTCACTGGGCCCTGCGGGCTGGAATCCGGTCGGGTAGGCCCTGCCTGAGGGCCTCGATGTGCTGGGGCCCGACTCCGCAGCATCCGCCTACGACCTGTACTCCTGCCTGGACCCACTTCTTGGCCTCGACCAGATAGGCTTCGGGGGAGATAACCTTGTCGAATCGCCAGTCGGGCCTGGCCCACCACCCCGAGTGGGGATAGGCCCCGAGGGGCCCGTGCCAGCGCTCCCTCGCCTGTGCCAGGATGGGGAGGGTTTCGTCCACCTCGGAGTGCATGACGGCGACCAGGGACCCTCCGAGGGCCATGACAGAGTCGAACACCTCAACAAAGGTGAGGTCCCTATCGATGACGTATTCGGACGGGACCATTATCCTCCCATCCTCATCGACCCGGCTGCTGAATCCGATCCAGACGGGTAGCCCCGTGGCCATAGCGGCCTCCATTATGACGGGACCCCTTTCGATGTCTCTAATCATCTCCAGCAGCAGGAAGTCTACGCCGGCCTCGGCCAGCAGGTTTGCCTGCTCGATATAGTTCTCCTTTAGCTCGGGTAATGGGGGCACCCGCACGCTGGGGGATTCCCCGAGGGTGCCAAAGTGCGATAGAGACCCGGCGATGTAGACGGGCCTGTCATCAGAGGCGCTATCTCGGGCCTCCTTTGCCAGGGCCACGGCCCGGGCGTTCATGTCCCGGACATGGTCCCCCAGCCCAGCCCCCTCCAGGCTGTGACGCCCCGAGGAGAAGGTGTTGGTGGTGATTATATCGGCCCCGGCGCGGATGTAGTCCTGGTGGAGCCGGCGAACGGTTTCCTGATGGGTCTTGTTCGCGATGGCGCACCAGGCGGCGTGGTCCATGGGGACCCCACGGCGTTGAAGTTCGGTGCCTATGGCCCCATCCAGGATGAGGACATCGCCACCTTCAAGCCTTCTCTGCAGATCCGCTGTGCTTCCCTTCGCCATCGGATGGCCCCCATTTACTGGTCCGCCCGGGGCGGATACCCATGATTAAGGCCTATACAGGGCCCATGTCTCTATTTCGGCCACAAGTATAGAACATTGCCACAAGGCATATCTGTTTCTCACGGTTGCGGTATCCTGGACTTGACGCTAATATGCAACTGCCGAGCGGTATGGCATCTCATACGATCAGGACGCACGGTCGGGTCCATCTCTAACAACAGTAGGAAGAGCGGCAATGCGATTTGATGGCAACGGTTACCTCAGAGACCTTCCCCGGGAGGCGGGCCTTTGACCTGGGCGGAGACTATCGTCGAGGCGTTGAAGGGGAATCAGGTTTCCCTCATCGCCTTCGTCCCCGACGTCAGCATCGATGTGGTGACCAGGCTGATGGAGGATGACCCGTTCTTTCACGTGGTTGCCGCCACCCGTGAGGAGGAGGCGATAGGCATCGCGGCCGGGGCCTATGCCACAGGCCGCAATGCGGCGGTGTTCATGCAGTCCAGCGGATTCGGCAACTGCATCAACGCCATCGCCAGCCTCTGCATCCCCTGCCGGATTCCGATACCCCTGTTCATCAACCTGCGGGGAGAGCTGGGGGAGTTCAACATCGCCCAGGTGCCTATGGGCCGGGCCACCCGTCCCGTTCTGGATGTCCTGGGCCTCCCCTACTACACCCTCACATTGGATGAAAACCTGGACAAGGTGGTAGCGGGCGCGCTGAAGCTGTGCTATAGCAGCCGGGAGCCCCTGGCCCTGTGCCTCACACCTCTGCTACACGGAGGCAAGCTTGCATAGGCTGGAAGCAACAAGGCTGCTGCTGAAACACGTGCGAGATGAGGCGCTGGTGGCTAATCTGGGCCCCACCGCCGATGAGCTGTGGCATCTGGGGCACCGGGACCGGAACTTCTATACCTTCGGGTCCATGGGCCTCTGCTCCTCCATCGCCCTGGGCATGGCCCTGTCTACGGAAGGGAAGGTCGTATCCCTGGACGGAGACGGATCCCTGTTGATGAACATGGGCACCATCGCCACCATAGGCCGGGAAAGGCCCGGGAACCTGATAGTAGTGGTTTGGGACAACGAGGAGTGGTGCCAAACGGGCCACCAGAAGAGCCATACCGCCTTCTATACCGACCTGGAACGTGTGGCCAGGGGCTGCGGGATCGAGAAGACGGCCACCGTGGATGACCTAGAGGGCCTGGAGGCGGTCTTCATGCGTGCCCTGGAGGAAGAAGGCCCCTGGTTCATCGTGGCGAAGATCGAGGAGGGAGAACCCCTGCCGGTGATGCCCATCGAGCCGGAGATGACCCTCTACCGATTTCGCAAGTCTTTCGAGAACTAGGCCCTCTAAGAGGTGGTTTCAGAAACCCTCACCCCTCCTTCGGCGAGCTCCCTTCGACGATGCTCAGGACAGGCAGGACATGGAGAGTGTTTGATAACACTTTCGACCATCCCCCCTGTGTCTCCCCTTCCTACCAGGAAGGGGGGATAAATTAAGTTTGGGGGTTACCCTACGACGGGACTCAGGGCAGGCCACCAAGCCACCGCTCGTGGTGAGCCTGTCGAACCATTCCGAGGGCTTTGGGCCATCTGGGCTCCCCTTTTCGAGAAGCTTATTAAACGGCTTGCCCTGGATCAGAGGCGTCGATTAGAGGGCTAGCCATTCCCCGTTAAAGCACGGTTGATAGCCTCTAAAGATAAGCGGGCCTTGGGGATAAAGGCCAAGGCCCCTGCCTCTCTGGCCAGGGTCTCATAGATGCCTTCTTCATCGATGGAGATGACTATGGACTCGATTTCGGGAAACCCTGCATGGATAGTACGCACGACATCAAGTCCGCTGGCGTCCCCTAAGAAGAGGTCTACGATGACCAGGGTTGGCCTCAGTCTGGCAACAAGGTCGGTAGCCTCATCACCCGATGCGGCTTCCCCCACGACTTGAAACTGGGCGCTGCCATCCAGCAGCGCCCGAAGCCACTCCCGAAAATCGGGGTTGTCATCGACCAGTATGACCCGGATCATCTCGGTTTAGCTCTCCAAAACGGCTTTCGTATCCATTGGGTATAGTAAGGTTATCCCGAAACAAGCAGAGGGACTATAGTACTAACTCCACTTTGTGTTAGGGGTTTCCTTGTACTAAAGAGGCATTTCACCCGCATGGGCGTCTTCTAAACCTTAGCCCTTTGTGCTCGATCCTGGGGCCGGCCACATTTTCCGAAGCGGCTATGCCCTTTTAGAAGGCACAGTTGATGAGTGCCGGATCTCGTGTTTGATGTGTTGATGCCAGGCCTGTGGACGCCAGGCCCTACCGTTGACAGTAGGTTTAGGCCCAATTACACTCGCATCTGTTTAGTGACAGACCAACGGAGTATGTCTATAAGTCAGGACCGGCAGTTCCTGTTTCAACAGCAGAGCAGGCCTGTCCGTATGGGGCCCAGGAGGTAACGGATGATCAACCAGTTCGGCACCATCTTCGCCGGGCATGTCGACTTGGAGAACATAGGGCTGGCGGGGACGGCGGTCAACGACCGCCTGTATTCTAACGAGTACCTGTTAACTACGTTCTCGAAGGCCGAGGCCATAGCCAAGCTGATGGACGAGGTGGGGTACGACACCCTCTGGCTGGCGGAGCACCACTTTCAGCGAGAGGGATACGAATGCATTCCAAATATCCTTATGCTTGGGGTCCACCTTGCTCATCTGACCAAGCGGCTGAAATTCGGGTCTGCATTCAACGTCACCACTATGTGGCACCCGCTTCGTCTGGCTGAGGACTTCGCCATGGCCGATGTCCTAACCGGGGGACGGATCATCTTCGGCGTAGGCCGGGGCTACCATACCAGGGAGGTGGAGGTCATGGG
>JACZVB010000110.1 GCA_022572865.1 Chloroflexota bacterium
GGTTGCCACGGGTCAACCTCCTTGATAACCTTTGGTGCTGATCTGCTGGGCCACGCTACAAGTCCCGAGTATCGGAACAAGCTCAGTACAGTCTCAGGACAGGCAAGCTCACCACGAGCGGATTGGACTCCCCGCTCATCCTGAGCCTGTCGAAGGACGAGTGGGGAACTTTGTACGGCATTTTGTTTTGGTAACAACGTGACTAAACACTACTCGTTTGAACGCTCGATCTGCTCACAGGAGGAGAAGAGGTAAACTCAGGCCTGATTATGTAGACCCCCCTACCATGTGCAACGACTCGTTCCTGATCAACGAATTGTGAGCCTGATGAACGAATGGCGAGATTGCTATAGCCGAGGCTCTACTCGCGATACTAACCTAGAAGAGGCGGTGGACCGCCTCGATTATCCGGTCTTCGTTGGGCAGAGTCGCCAGCTCCAGGGGCCGGGAGTAGGGCATGGGAATATCAGCGCCGGCCACCCTCTGAACGGGGGCGTCCAGGTATTCCAGAGCGTTCTCCATGATCCGCGCCGATACCTCCGCCCCGATGCCCATGGCCTTCCACCCCTCCTCCACCACCACTGCCCTGCTGGTCTTCTTCACCGAGTTGATTATGGTGTCTGTGTCCATCGGCCGCAGGCTGCGAAGGTCCACCACTTCGGCGTCTATACCCTCTTCCTCCAGCCTCACCGCTGCCTTCAATGCCACCTGGACCATACGGGAGTAGCTTATTATGGTAACGTCGCTCCCCTCTCGCTTGACGTCGGCCACGCCCAGGGGGATGCTGTATTCCTCATCGGGAATATCGCCCTTCATGCCGTAGAGGAGTGAGTGCTCCACGTACATGACCGGGTTGGGATCCTGGTAGGCGGCCCTGAGGAGCCCCTTGGCGTCGTAGGGCGTGGAGGGGGCCACCACCTTTAGGCCCGGCACGTGGGCAAACCAGCCTTCCAGGCTCTGAGAGTGGGACGCCGCCAGCTGGGTCCCTCCCCCGCTCACCGTCCTGATCACCAGGGGCACCGTAACCTGGCCCCCCGACATATAGTGGAGTTTGGCCGCGCAGTTGACGATCTGGTCCATGGCCAGAAGACTGAAATTGATGGTCATGATCTCGATGATGGGTCTTGAGCCTGCCATGGCCGCCCCGATCCCCGCGCCGACGATGACTGATTCAGCGATGGGGGTGTCCTTGATCCTCTCTGGGCCGAACTCTTTAAGGAAGCCCCGGGTGACGGCATAGGCCCCCTGGTATCCGCCGATATCCTCGCCTATCATGAAGGCCCTGGGGTCACTTTGCAGGATCTCTCTCAGGGCCTGGCTGATGGCCTTTCGGTATGTTATCTCTGGCATCGGTTCACGCCTCGTCTGCGTAGACGTCGTCGTAGATGGCTTCCGTGGGAAGCACGGGGCTCTCATCGGCGAAGCGGACGGCGTCCTCTATTATCTCGTCGATCTCTTGCTCCATCGCCTGCAGCTCTTCCGAGGTTAGAATGTCGAGCTCCTCCATCTGCCGGCGCATGCACAGGATGGGCTCCTTCTGACGCCACTCCTGTTCCTCCGTCTTCTTTCGGTACTCCATGGGGTCGGCCATAGAGTGACCCCGGAACCGGTAGGTCATGGCCTCTATGAAGGTAGGCCCCTGGCCTTTGCGGGCCCTTTCCACCGCGGTCTGGGTGGCCTGGATCACGTCGAAAACGTCCATGCCGTCGATCTTGCTGCAGCAGGGCATGCCATAGGCCTCGGCCAGGCGGGAGATGTCCTTTCCGGCGAAGGTCGCAGTAACCGGAGAGCCCATACCGTAGCCGTTGTTCTCACAGAAGAACACCACCGGCAGCTTCCAAAGGGCCGCCAGGTTCAAGGACTCGTGGAACTCCCCCTCGCTGACCGCACCGTCGCCGAAGAAGCAAACCGTCACCCGGTCGTTCCCCTGTTGCTTTGAGGCGAGGCCCAGGCCCACGGCGATGGGCATCATGGCCCCCACGATGGCGTAGCCTCCCAGGAACCCTCGCGAGGCATCGAACAGGTGCATGGAGCCACCCTTGCCCTTGCTGGTGCCCGTGGCCCGGCCGAACAGCTCGGCCATGATCTTCCTGGGGTCCATGCCCCGGGCCAGGGCGTGGCCGTGCTCCCGGTAGTGGCTGACGACGTAGTCGTCGGGGCCAAGGACTGACATGACTCCCGTGGCTATCGCCTCCTCGCCGATGTACAGGTGAAGGAACCCGCCTATCTTGCCCCGCATGTACATCTCCGAGGCCTTCTCCTCGAACCTTCGTATGAGCTTCATCTGGCGCAAGAGATCCATATACTTGCTCTTGTCTGCCACTGGCTTGCTCAGAACTTTCATTGGCAACTCCTGGGGCCTAGATGTGTATCGATTGGTCCAGCACTCCCAGAGCGGCCTCTTTCAGGGCCTCTGACAGAGTGGGGTGGGGATGTATGGCTGCGCCGATGTCCTCGACGGTCGCGTCCAGGGCCAGGGCCACAGACACTTCGCCCAGCAGCTCCGTAACCTCGGGCCCGATCATGTGGACGCCCAGGATCTCACCGTACTCAGCGCCGGCCACGATCTTCACCAGCCCCTCACCTTCCCCCATCCCCATGGCCTTGCCGCTGGCCACGAATGGGAAACGTCCGGTCTTCACCTCGTGTCCCGCCTCCCGGGCCTGGGCCTCGGTCAGCCCGATGCTGGCCACCTGGGGCTGGCAGTAGGTGGCCCGGGGGATGTTCTCGTAGGTCAGATGCATTGTCTGTCGACCAGCGATAGTCTCGGTGGCTATGGTGCCCTGGGCAAAGGCGGTGTGGGCCAGAAGGGAATGGCCCGTGACGTCGCCGACGGCGTAGATGCCTGGAACATTGGTCTGCATTGCGCCATCGATGGTTATGAACCCCCTATCCATCTCCACCCCCAGCTCCTCCAGGCCCAAACCGGCCACACTGCCCTCCATGCCCACGGCGACCAGGACGCAGTCGCACTCCACCCGGCTCTCGCCATCGGGGGTTGCGACGGTCACGGTTCCGACGCCGTTGCTGAAGTCCGATGCCTCCACCCGGGAGCCCGTCATGAGCCTAATGCCCTGTTTCTGGAACGCCTTCTCCAGCACCTGGCTGATCTCTGGGTCTTCGTTGGGGACTAGGTTAGGCAACAGCTCTATGATGGTTACTTCGCTTCCATATGTGGCCCACAGATAGGCGAACTCCACCCCCGCGGCCCCACCCCCCACGATGACCGTCCGGGGGTGTACTGTCTTCAGCTCCAGGGCCTCTCTGGTGGTTATGATCCTCTCGCCGTCGACGGGCAGGGAAGGAAGGTCCTTGTTTACCCCTCCCGTGGCTATGATGACGTTGTCGGTTTCCATGATCTGGCCCGAGCCCTTGACCTCGATCCTGTTTGGGGAGGTCAGGACGGCCTCTCCGGATATCACATCTATCTTGTGCTTCTTCAGCAGCGATTTCAGCCCGCCTACCAGGCGTCGGACAACCCTCCGGCTCCGGTCTACCGCCTTGCCGTAGTCGTAGGCCAGATTGTCAAATGATATGCCAAACTCGTCGGCCCGCTTCATCAGGTTGAGGACCTCCGCGTTCCTGAGGAGCGCCTTACTGGGAATGCAGCCCCAGTTGAGGCACAGGCCGCCCACCTCCTCCCTTTCTACCACGCCTGCCCTGAGGCCGAGTTGGGCCGCCCTTATGGCCGACACGTAGCCCCCGGGCCCACCGCCTATGACTATCAGATCGTACTTGTCCATTAAAGGGATTCCATGCTCTCGGGGCTACACATGCTCGTGGGCGTGGTAGGAGCTTCTTACCAGGGGGCCGGACTCCACGTGGCGGAACCCCATCTTGAGCCCCTCTTCCTTCAGCTCTTTGAACTCCTCAGGAGTGTAGTACCGGGTTATGGGCAGGTGTTTCTCCGAAGGTCTAAGGTACTGTCCTATGGTCAGTATGTTGCAGCCTACCTGTCTCAGGTCGGCCATGGCCTGCAGGACCTCCTCCACCGTCTCCCCCACCCCCATCATCATCCCAGACTTGGTCAACCCCTCGGGCGCCTTCTCCTTGGCCCTCCTCAAAAGCTCCAGGGACCTGTCGTATCGAGCCCGAGACCTGACCACCCGCTGCAGCCGCTCCACCGTCTCGATATTGTGGTTCAAAATATCTGGGGTCGCGGTCATCACCTTGTCCAGGGCGGACTCGGAGCCTTGGAAATCGGGGATCAATACCTCTATCCTGGTCTTGGGGTTGTATTCCCTGATCTTTCGGATGGTGGCGGCGAACACGGATGCGCCGCCGTCTTCCAGATCGTCCCGCGCCACCGAGGTTACCACCGCATGGGCCAGCTTCATCTTCTCCACGGCCCTGGCCACCCTCTCCGGCTCCCCCAAATCGTGCCAGGTGGGCTTTCCGCTGGTCACCGCGCAGAACCGGCAGGCCCGGGTGCACACGTCTCCCAGAATCATGAAGGTGGCCGTCCGGTTCTGCCAGCACTCGAATATGTTGGGGCAGTGGGCCTCCTCACACACAGTGTTGAGGGCCATCTTTCGCATGAGGGACTTCAGTTCCAGGTAGTTGGGCCCGGTCCTGAGGCGTACCTTCAGCCAGGGAGGGCGGCGTTCGGGAGTTCGGGTCTCCGCTGTGGATATCATGATTAAGATTCGGACTCGCAGGCGTTAGTGTGGCCCAAAGAGGCCAGTAACGCATTATACATCTTTATAGTCGACAATTCCCTCGGCTGAGACGGCAGTCTGTTGAGGTATAATCGGACTAAAGGGCATACCCCTTTGATGCAGGTATCCTATCCGGGGGTGCCGGCCTCGATGCCGGGCCCAGGCCGCCGAATCAGGGCTGGAAAGTTGGCCGAGCTTTGTTGTTCTGTAAAAAGTGCGATGTTCTATGGAGCAAGGTGCCCCGGGACAAGGACTACATGGACATAGACGCCACGATCAAGATGTACAAGAGGCGCAGGTGCCCCGACTGCGGCCGGGATCTGGAGGAGGTCACCTTCGTCTCGGGCCTGAGCGGCTAGGCCCAGGGCCAGTACGGCAACGATGCAAGGTCACACCAGGGCCCGGCCCCCGTCTACCAGGATCACGTGCCCGGTGACCATGTTCGATAGGTCGCTGGCCAGGAAGGCCACAGCGCCCACTATATCATCGGGCTCGACAATTCGGCCCATGGGTATCTCACTCACCGTGGCGTCGTAGGTCTTGGGGTCGGCCAGGGCAGGGGCCATCATCTGGGTGTTCGTAGGGCCCGGGGCCACGGCGTTGACCCGTATGTTATGCCTGGCCCACTCGACGGCCAGGGCCCGGGTCAGGTTGACCACGCCGCCTTTGCTGGCCATGTAGGCAGCCGATATCCTTTCCTTGGGCACCACGAAGGCCAGCTCTGATGCCGTGTTGATTATCTTGCCCCCGCCGGTATTGATCATCTGCCGCGCCGCGGCCTGGCACCCGAAAAATACGCCCCTCAGATTCACGTTCAGGACCGTATCCCACTCCTCGGGAGTGACATCCAGGGATAAGTTACGGGCTATTACGCCGGCGTTGTTGACCATGATGTCCAGCCGGCCGTACTTCTCCACCGTGGCCGATACGACACCGGCTATGGCCTCGGGGTCCGTGACATCCCCTTCCAGGATAGTGGCCCTACCACCGGCATCCTTGATGAACCTCACCACTTCCGCCGCATCGCCACCCCTATCTGGAAGATCGACAATGGTCACGTCTGCACCGAAGGATGCCAGGCCTTTGGCCATCGCCGCGCCTATGCCGCGGCCGGCGCCCGTCACTATGGCTATCCTTCCACTGAGGTCGAGGGCATTTGCTCCCATGTCATCACTCCTCCCAACTGCTTCAAGGTGATGTTGTGTC
>JACZVB010000111.1 GCA_022572865.1 Chloroflexota bacterium
TTATGAAAGACATCCCAATTATGATAACTGTGGTCCTGTGGGTGGCCACCACCGTGGCTGTGCTGTGGACATATCGAGGCTGACCCAGGGCCCGGCGCTCACGCCTGGTGCGTTCGCATGCCCCACGCCTGTCAGGACCGGAACCTTTTGAATCCCGCGGTGGAGTTGATTAGACCCCCCTCAACTGAGCGTTCCGACAGGCCCTATGGGCACCACGCGACGAAGCTCGAGTCCACTGCAGCCCGCCTCAGACAGCAAAAGAAGGGACCATGGCCCTTGAACCCGGATGAAAGAGCGCTCACTGAGGCCCTATCAGATTGACACCCTCAAACATGAGGGCTTATACTCTCGAAATCAAGGAAGGTATAAAAAGTGCCCAAACGGACCTATCAGCCGAAGAAGCGGCGTCGGAAGCGAAAGCATGGATTCAGGGCTCGGATGAGCACCCGGGGCGGTCGTGATGTATTGCACAGGCGTCGGGTGAAGGGTCGTGATAAGCTGTCCGTATAGGGCTAAACGCTAGAAAACTAAAGAAAGGGAAACCCGGTCAACGGGATGTTGAAGGGCCAGAGGCTGCGGAGGAGCCGGGACATTACGGCGGTACTGAGGGAAGGTAGGCGCTGGTCCAACGGTCTCCTGGTCTTGGGAATACGTCCCAACGACCTGGGAGTGAACAGGTACGGATTCTCGGTAGGGAAGAGGGTAGGCAAGGCGGTCAGCAGAAACCTGGTCAAACGTAGAATGAGAAACACAGTCAGGGAGCTATCTACTAAACAGGGGTGGGATATCGTGATCATCGCCCGGCAGAACGCCTCCAAGGCCCCGTATAGAGTGCTCCGGCTGGCGCTCCAGGACCTGCTGCGGTCTGCCGGATTGCTGGACACCAAAGCGCTGGCCGCGGGCTGAGGAGAAGGGTTGAAGAAGATTGCTCTTGGTTTGATCAGTTTTTACCAGATTGCCCTATCTCCTTTTTACGGCCCCGGGCCTAATTGCCGTTTCCTGCCAACCTGTTCAGCCTATGGGCACGAGGCGATTGATAGACACGGCGCTGCCAAAGGCGGCTGGTTGACCCTTAGGCGTCTCGGACGCTGTCACCCGCTGTCCAGTGGCGGCTACGACCCCGTGCCTTGAACGGATGTCTTCCTCCATTCTGCCTGGTGGCCTCGCTCCCCGGGCCCGGGTTTCCATCTTAATCTATGCCACTTCTTACTAGTTTAAGGGCTGTGTCTCGGGAAGCTTGCCCGAAGGAGGCCGGCTCTGGCCGGCTTCACCTGACTCCTTTTAGATCGCTCCTCATTTTCTTGGCCATAGCGCTGTTCGTTACCCTTTCGTGCACCCAAGCGGGACTAGGCGGGGGCTTTGACGGTTGGGGCGGGCCCGCTATATCAGGGGATTCAATCTACCAGCCCTCCAAGAAGGGAAGCGATAGGGCCAGCCTCCGTGTCTTCAGCGCCTTCAATGGGACGGATGAGGGCCGGTTCACTGCGGGAGGAGAGCCTATAGCCATCTACGGGACGCCCCTGATAGTGGATATCCCAGGTGGTGGAACGATGATCTACACCACAATGGTGTACAGCGGTGACGGTGGCGATTTCGGACGAATATTCGCTGTGCGAAAGGGTGATACGGCTGAGAGCGCCTGGGAGTTTCCGGCCCAGGGCCAGGACACCGTCGACCCCATATTTGGGGGCGTGGCCTATTCACGGGACACCAATACGGTCTACTTCGGGTCCGAGGACGGCAACCTGTATGCCCTGGACGCACTGGACGGCTCTCCCAAGATCGGCACCGGTGGAGCGTTTTTTCCCGCAAAAAGCCCAATCTGGTCAACGCCTACGGTCGATAACGGCATAGTCTATTTCGGCACCATGGGAGGCACCCTATTCGGGGTCAGGGAGGAAGGCGGGAAGGTTATGGAGTTCAAGGCGGGGGGCGCGATTGCAGCCAATCCCGTGGTGAAGGACGGAGTGGTGTATGTGGGGTCGTTCAACAAGAACTTCTATGCCATCGATCCCAGCGGCAGGGTTAGATGGAGTTTTCCCACCGGCAACTGGATATGGGCAGAAGCCCTCTTGGCCCAGGACCCTAGGGCTGGAGATATCATCTTCGTTGGGTCTCTGGATGGTGTCATCTATGCCCTGGAGGCGAACAGTGGAACGCCTCGCTGGGCCTCCCCAGTCGGACAGGGCATTCGAGGGAAACCGGTCCTGGCAAGCCGAAGCCTCACCTCTGGACGCACATCCAGCCTGATTGACCAGGTCCTGGTGGTAGGGTCTCGGAACGGCATGGTCTTTGGCTTCGATGCGAATACAGGAACGGCAGCTTGGGAGCAGCCCTTCGCTGCCGGGGAAAGGGTCCTGGCGCCCCTAGCAGCGCGCAACAACGTAGTCTTCGTATCCAACACCGACTACGACCTCTTCGCCATCGACGCCTCCACGGGCCAAAGCATACCGAATTGGGTCACAGGCCAATAGCGCTGGTAGAGAGAAGATAATTGGGTTTCATCAGAGACTTCTTGGGGGAATTCCTAGGCATCATCATCGATGTGATGATGAATGCTCTCATTTTCTTGTATGGGATCCTGGGCGATAACTTTGGGATCAGCATAATTGCTTTCACCATAATCGTACGTATCGCCATGTACCCGTTGACCCGTAAGCAGCTTCGCGCCTCCAAGGCTATGTCCACACTCCAGCCCCGGATTCGCGAGATCCAGCAGAAGTACAGCAAAGATAGGGCCAAGATAAGCCAGGAGACCATGCGGCTGTACAAGGAAGAGGGCGTGAACCCAATTGGCTGCCTGGGTCCTATGATGATTCAGATGCCCATTTGGATTGGGCTTTACCAATCCATCATAAAGGCCCTACCCAGTAATCCAGAGGGCCTCGTGAGCCTTTCCCAGAGGCTTTGGGCCTGGGTGCCCGGGGTCCACGAGGCGATTCCATTAAACGAGGGCTTCCTGTGGCTGGACCTCTCGGAGCCCGATCCCTCCAGGGTGCTTCTTCCCATCCTAGTTGGGGGCTCAATGTGGGTGCAGCAGAAGATGATGACCAGCGGGTCCACCGACCCCAAACAGGCATCGATGAACAGAATGATGCTCTGGATGATGCCTGTCATGTTCGGTATGTTTACCCTGGGATTTCCCAGCGGCCTGGCCCTTTATTGGGTGGTATCCAACATGATCGGGATAGCGCTGCAGTACAGGGCATCGGGGTGGGGCAACTTGTTCCCGGCCTCCGTCCCAGGGGCAGAGGCTGCCAAACAGGCTGCAACGGATACTTCAAAGGAGATGGTGGTCCATGGAGAGCTTGGAAGTGACGGCCAAGACGGTGGAGGAGGCGATAGAGCTGGCGCTGAAGGAGCTAGGCGTAGACCGAGAAGAGGTCGACGTCGTCGTCGTCACCGAAGGTAGATCTGGAATCCTCGGTATCGGAGGTGAGCCGGCCAGGGTCCGGGTGACTCCGACAGAGAAGACTGCCCACCACGTTACCCTGGCCAAAGAGATACTGGAGGAGGTGTTGGAGCGGATGGAGGTAGACGCTTCGGTTCGGTTGAAGGAAGGCGACTCGCCGGATAATCCCCTCTCACTGGACATCTCTGGAGACGACTCGGGCCTGCTCATCGGGAGGGGCGGCGCAAGCCTGAGTGCTCTCCAGTTTCTGGTGAACTTCATGGTCAGCCGCAAACTAAAGGAGTGGTCGCCGGTCAACATCGATGTAGAGGGTTACAAGCAGCGCAAGCAGCGCTCATTGGAGGCCCTGGCCCACAGGCTTGCCAAGCGTGTTCAAAACTCGGGCAGGCCCTTTACCCTAGAGCCGATGCCTGCCAGTGAGCGTCGTATAATACACATGACCCTCGCCGACGACGCCCACGTTACCACCGAGAGCACCGGGTTTGGAGACGGCAGGCGAGTCTCCATCCAGCCCAAGACCTAAGGCCGCTGGCCACCCCAAGACCGGAAACCCCTCCTTCTATCAGCCCGAGGCAGGTCCTGTGACGTTGCATGCGCCCGATTTTCTAGCCATAGGCCACGTGGCTAAGGACAGAGACCCACACACCGGCAAGCTTCGAACCGGCGGCACCGCAGCCTATTCGGCTTTGACTGCTGCCAGGCTGGGATTGAGGGCCGCCTTGACCACCAGCTTGGCCTGCCGGGAGCTGCTATCGCCCCTCGGGCCGGATATACAACTGTTCGTGGCGCCTTCTCCCAATACGACGACTTTCATCAACGACTATTCCCTGGGTCTGCGGCGCCAGCAGGTAAGCTCCATAGCTGGGACCATCCAGGCACAACATGTTCCCCTTCGTTGGCGGGAGGCCTCGATTGTCCACATCGGCCCCATCGCCCGGGAGATCGAGCCCGGCATCATAGACCTGTTTCCAGATGCGCTGGTATGCGTCAGTCCTCAGGGCTGGATGCGCCGCTGGGACGATGCCGGTGAGGTGACGATGGGACCCTGGGAGGATGCCGAACCGGTGCTGTCCAGGGCCGATATCCTGGTGCTGTCCGAGGAGGACACAGCCCACGAGCCGGGATTGGAACGAAGCTACAGTTCAACGGTGCCCGTCGTGGTACTCACCCAGGGCAGCCGTGGGGCCCAGGTGTATGCCCGAGGGGACCGGTTCCACGTCCCCGCATTTCCATCCCAAACGGTGGACCCCACCGGGGCCGGCGATGTATATGCCGCAGCCTTCGCTATCCGCTACCACGAAACCCGCGACCCACTCGACGCTGCAACCTTCGCCGCCTGCACCGCCAGCTTTGTCGTGGAGGGCTGGGGCCTCGAGGCCATTCCAACGAGAAAACAGGTGACTACTCGCCTAGACCAATGGGGACTGGGCTCGAAAGGTTCCCCTTCCAAGGCCCGGTGACCTTACCCAGCGAGAGCAGGGAGGGAATACGGCTATAGTCGAAGAGGGTAACGCTTGTCCTCTTTACAAAGGCATTGGGTTAGCTTAACAATAAAAAAAGAAGGGCGTGGGGCTGTAGCTCAGTTGGGAGAGCACCTGCTTTGCACTTATTCCGCCGAATGCGAACTAGATGATAGTACCTTTCCGTACAGTCTACTATCTATTGTTGTTGCGAATTAGATGAATTAGGCACACTTTCAAATTCGTGGATAATCGGACCATTCCATGGCCGATAGCCCATTCTGTCCCATCCTGCACCAACCAGTACATTCGCGAAAAAATCAGCTCGAGAATTGAGGATCTCGAGTTTCTGATCCAGGCCTATCGGCAAATTGAAAACTAGACGGGGAGATCGGGTAGAGTGGAACTCGCCCGTGAACGCGACCTAACTGTGCTGCTGGCTGCTTAGGCTTCACCTAAGTCGATATGACGTTGGTCGCAGCAGCTGAAAGCTCAGCAAACTCTCTCGGATTTGTAAATTTGGCGTTCTTACCTTGAAGGTCTGCCTCGGTGACCCCACGGGCCGTCGAGCAACCACCTCAGACATATACTTGAACGCCGTGGCCAATCGTCGTTGCCATGATGTCCTTGAGAGGCGGCCAGCCGACGGGAACGATGCTTTCTGCTACGACGTCTTTCATGATTACTACAGCGTCCCCGAATAGCACAATCTGGGCCTCATGGCCTGCATCTACCGCTCCATTTGCGCCGAGAAACGGCAACACCGCCTTGGTTGGATTCTCCGAGCCATTAGTGCTGAAATACAGTAGTGTTGCCATAGGGTTCGATACCTCCCACACAGTGTGCATCAACCTGGGGTAGCCTGAGGTATTGGTAGAATCGCTTGCGATGTCAATGTCCCGGAATCCGCCTTAGACCAGGTCAGCGCACTCCCGCCCACAGGAAATATCAGAGCTTACTGGTCAGTGCTGCCA
>JACZVB010000112.1 GCA_022572865.1 Chloroflexota bacterium
TGGCCCGAGTTGGCATCGAGGCCAGAGGGGAGGTCCAGCGCTATTATGGCCTTACGCGAAGACACCTCTTTTGCCCTGCGTACCTCGTCTAACAGCTCTTTGATGACCCCACCAATGGGCCTCGACCTGCCGGTGCCCAGCGCCGCATCGATCACCACCTCCGCCGATCTCAACACCTCCTTAAAGATGGTGAGCCCCTTCTCTTCGAATCCAGATATAGGCTCCAGGCCTCTGTCGATGATCAATCGTAGGTTAGGGTCGGAATCGGGGCGTGGGGCACAGAGGCACGGATAGATGTTGGCGCCCCAGTCGTGGAGATGGCGGGCCGCCACCAGGCCATCGCCCCCGTTATTTCCGGGGCCCACCAGCACCACGATGTTGCTCCCCGCCACCCCTCCCCTCCAGGTCCGCACCTCTTCAGCGAAGGCCAGGCCGGCATTTTCCATAAGCTGGTCGGTGGAGACCCCTTCCTCGGCGCACCGCTCCTCGATCTCCAGCATCTCTTCGCTGGTAATTATCTTCATCGGCGGCCCCTCCTCACACCTGCTCCTCCTCCAACATGCCTGCCGCCGAGGCCACCGCATACTCCCTGGAGTGGGAAAGGCTGATGGCCACCTCCCCAAGGCCCAGCTTCTGGGCGTGGGCCTTGGCCCGATGGTAAAGGCGCACCGTTGGCTTGCCGCTCCTCAGAGGCAGTATCTCGATTTCCCGCCAGGAAACGCCCCGATTTCCGGTGCCCAGGACCTTCATCACCGCCTCTTTTCCGGCGAACCGGACCGCCAGCTCGGGCACCCTCCCTCGATACCGTTCGATCTCCCCGGGGGTATAGACCCGCCTGAGAAACCGGTCGCCCCATCGTTCCAGGGCCGACCTTATCCTGGACACCTCCATTATGTCGACGCCAACGCTGAGCACCAGAGATTCTGCCCTCGCATGTCTACTTAGGAATTATCTCAAAAGGTGGTTCGACGGGCTCACCACGAACGGAACATGTTACATTTCCCGTTCGTCCTGAGCTTGTCCCGATACTCGGGACTTGTCGAAGGATGACGAATGCTGACGCGGGTCGTTTTGAGATAGTTGCTTATTACTTGGGCGCGAGTATAGCATAGCCATTCCCAGCAAAATCATACCACTCTCCTAATGCCCTGAATTGACTCCCCCAGAAGGTCAAAGGTAGAATCGAATACTGTCATGACCACAAAGTCGGAAAAGCTCTCCCAGATTCCCAAGGCCTATGACCCCAGCAAGGTCGAGGCCCGCACCTACCAGTTCTGGATGGAGAACGGTTACTTCACCCCTCGCATCGACCCGGACAAGAAGCCCTTCGTCATAATCATGCCTCCGCCCAACGTCACCGGCGAACTCCACCTGGGCCACGCCCTTACCGCCGCCGCCGAGGACGCCCTGGTCCGCTGGCACAGGATGCAAGGAGACCCCACCCTCTGGCTTCCAGGCTCCGATCACGCCGGCATCGCCACTCAGGTAGTTGTGGAAAAGCAGCTCGCCAAGGAGGGAAAGACCAGGCATGATCTGGGGCGCGAGGCATTCGTAGCGCGGGTATGGGACTGGGTCCGGCAGTATGGTCGGACCATCTCCGAACAGCACAAGAGTCTGGGCACCTCCTGCGACTGGTCAAGGGAGCGATTCACCCTGGACGAGGGGCCAAGCCTGGCCGTGAGGACAACCTTCGTCAACCTCTACAACAAGGGCCTGGTCTACCGGGGGAATCGGATCATCAACTGGTGTCCCCGCTGTTCCACGGCCCTCTCCGACCTGGAGGTGACTCACCGGGAGGTCCAGAGTCACCTCTACTACATCCGCTACAGGCTCGCCGACGATCCCGACTCCTCTATCTCCATCGCCACCACCCGCCCCGAGACCCTACTGGGGGATACCGCCGTCGCCGTGAACCCGGATGACCCGCGGTTCCGCGACATCGTCGGCAAAGAGGTGCTCCTGCCCCGCCTGGCCCGTAGAATCCCCATAATAGAGGACTCCGTGGTAGACCCTGATTTCGGCACCGGGGCGGTCAAAGTGACCCCGGCCCACGATCCCATCGACTTCGACATCGCCCAGAGGCACCGCCTGCCTTCCATCACGGTCATCGGGGCCGATGCTACGATGACAGCGGAGGCGGGACCGCAGTACCGGGGCCTCGACAGGTTCCGGTGTCGAGAGGCCATCCTGGAGGACCTGAGAAAAGACGACCTGCTGGAAAAGGTGGAGCCTTACACCCACTCCATCGGGCACTGCCAGCGCTGTAACACGGTGCTCGAGCCCCTGGCCAGCAGGCAGTGGTTCGTCAAAGTCGGGCCCCTGGCCCAGAGGGCCGCCGAGGCCGTAAAAACCAACCGCATAAGAATCGTTCCCCGGCGTTTCACCAAAGTATATCTCAACTGGATGGACAACATCAGGGACTGGTGCATCAGCCGCCAGTTGTGGTGGGGCCACCGAATTCCGGTCTGGTATTGCGATCCCTGCGGCCACATGACCGTCGCCCTGGATGATCCCACGAGTTGTGAAAGCTGTGCTTCTCCCGCCATCACCCAGGACCCCGATGTCCTGGACACCTGGTTCAGCTCCGGCCTGTGGACCCACTCCACCCTGGGCTGGCCCGAGGACACCGAGGACCTGCGATACTTCTATCCAACCTCCGTCATCGAGACGGGCTATGACATCCTCTTCTTCTGGGTCGCCCGAATGGTCATGCTGGGCATGGAGAACCTGGGCGACATACCCTTCCACACCATCTACCTCCACGGCCTCATCCAGGACGAGTACGGCGAGAAGATGAGCAAGATGAAGGGCAACGTCCTCAATCCCCTGGACATCATCTCCGAATACGGGGCCGATGCCCTCCGCTTTTCCCTCACCGTGGGCACTGCCCCGGGCAACGATAGCCGGCTGAGCACCGCCAGGCTCCAGGCCAGCCGGAACTTCACCAACAAGCTCTGGAACGCTTCCAGATACGTCATGTCCACCATCGATGGCGACTCCGCGGCCGGGTGGCGTTCGCCCTTGACCAAGGCCAGCCCCCTGGAAGACCGCTGGATCATCAGCCGCCTCAATCGGACTATCGACGGCGTGCAGCGGGCCCTGGAAGGCTTCCGGCTGGGCGACGCCCAGGAGCAGATAGAGGGCTTCCTCTGGGGCAACTACTGCGACTGGTATATAGAGATGGCCAAAGTCCGCCTCCGGGACCTGCCCGATACCCCATCCCCCATTCCCGTCCTGGCCCACGTCCTTGAGAGTACCCTTCGCCTGCTGCACCCGTTCATGCCCTTCATCACCGAGGAGCTGTGGCAGAACCTGGTCAGCCGTCTGCCCGATGACAGGGACTCGCCCGAATCGATCATGATCGCACCCTATCCCCAGGCCGATGTTTCCCTGCACGACCCCCGGTCAGAGGAGTGGGCAAGCCTGGTGATGGGCCTCGTTAAAGGCATTCGCAACGTCAGGGCCGAGAGAAAGGTCGCCCCTTCGAGGAAAGTAACGGCCATCCTCTTCGATGACCACGGCATAGGCCCGGCAGGACAGGCCTTCCTGGAGACCCTCGCCCGCTGCTCCCTTCAGCTCCGGCCGGCCGATGCCCCCAGGCCCGAGGACTCCGTCATGCTTGTGGTCGAGAACACCGAGGTCTTCCTCCCCGTCAGCGGCCTGTTCGACGTGGGCGCAGAGCGAGAGCGCCTTCTGAAGGAGATGGAGGAGCTGAAGGGCAGGATCGATAAGATAAGTGCCAGGCTTGAGAACGCCGATTTTTCCTCCAAAGCCCCCCAGGAGGTAGTGGAGAAGGAGCGGGACAGGCTGACCCAGTGGCAGGAGCAGGCAGACCGCATCCGGGAGCGCATCGCAGAGCTTGACTAGCACCCCCTCCATTCATTCCCTCTCTGCACGACGAGCAGATTAGAGCTATCGATAATTCGTTCAACGGGTGTGTGCGGAGATGGCATATCCCCCGCTCGTGGTGAGCCTGCCTGTCCTGAGTTCAATCGAAGGGAGCGAGGCCGAAGGGTCGAACCATGTCGGGGGTGTGGGGGTGTCCCCCAAAATAAAATTTTTAGTCCCCCTCTCCCTTGTTAAGGGAGAGGGGGATATAGGGGGGAGAGGGTCTAATAAGATTCAGCGTAGGCATATTCGGCAACCAGCCCCTGCCCAGACTCGTCCAGCAGGTCAAGCTGGCCGAAGACCTGGGTTACTACGGGGTCTGGCTAACGGACACCCAGCTCCTCTCCCGAGAGGTGTACGTGAGCCTGACGGCGTGCGCCCTGAAGACCTCCCGGATAAAGCTGGGCACAGGGGTCACCATGCCCCACACCCGTCACCCCAGCGTCACTGCCAGCGCCTTCGCCACCCTCAACGAGATCGCCCGGGGTAGGCTGAGGATCGGCATCAGCATCGGCGACAACGGGCTTCGGACCGTGGGCCGGAGCATGGCCACCATCAAAGAGCTGGAGGCATACGTGACCGTCCTCAAAAGCCTTCTCAGCAACCGCTCCGTCAAGTTCGAGGACGGCGTAGAGGGCAAGATAGCCTGGCTTGAGAGGCCGACGGACATACCCATCTATGTGGCGGCCACGGGGCCCAGGCTGACCAGGACGGCGGGCAGGATAGGGGATGGCGTCATGCTGCTTAGAGGCCTCAACCCCGACCAGATGGGAGCAGGCGTCGCTATAGTGCGGCAGGAGGCCCGGCGAGCCGGCAGGCCGGCCGGCGAACCGGATATAATCTGCTGGATTCAGTCCTCTCTGGGCCGCGATAGAGAGCTGGCCCGGGCCCACGCCCAGGGCCTGGTGGCCGAGGTCCTCCAGATGTGTGCCATCGAGATGTTTGACGAGGAGGACCGCCCCGCCATCCGCCGCATCAAGAAAGATTACGACTTCTATAAGCAGAACATGGTCTATGGAGAGGACAGGGCCCTGATCCCCGACAAGTTCATCGACATGTTCTCTCTGGCCGGTACCGCACCCGAGGCCCGTGAGCGGATTGCAGAGTTGATGCAGGTCGAGGGCTTGAACGAGGTCATCATCTGCCCGCAGCACTTCGAGGGAAGCCCCGGCCCGTCGGTTGAGGAAACGCTCAGCACCTTCGCCGAGGGCGTCATGGCCAACCTGATATAAAGGAGGATGAGGATTTATGAAATTCGCCGTAGGCATATTCGGCAACCAGCCCCTGCCACAGATCATCCAGAGGGAGAAGCTGGCCGAGGACCTGGGCTACGATTGCGCCTGGTTCGCAGACCTCCAGCGCATCTGCCGGGAGCTGTACGTAGAGATGACGGCCTCCGCCCTGGGCACCTCTCGCATACAGCTCGGGGCTGGCGTCACCATGCCAATTACCCGGCACGCCAGCGTCACCGCCAGCGCCTTCGCCACCCTCAACGAGATCGCCCAGGGGCGGCTCCGGGCCGGGATCAGCATCGGGGATAACGGGCTGCGGTCCGTTGGATATAACCCGGTGCCCATCGCAGAGCTGGAGCACTATGTGGGCCAGGTCAGGGGGCTTCTTCAGAACCAGACAGTCCAGTTCGAGGGCGGAGTCGAAGGCAAGCTCGCCTGGCTGGAGAGGCCGACGGACATACCCATCTATATCGCGGCCACGGGGCCCAGGCTGACCCGGGCCGCCGGCCGAATGGGCGACGGTGCCATATTGCTTCGGGGCCTCACCCACCACCAGATGCAGGATGGGGTCGACGCCTTCAGGCAGGAGGCCGAGAAGGCAGGCAAGCGCCCCGACCAGGTCAAGGTGTCCTGCTGGGTACAGGCATCGCTAGGCCCCGACAGGGCCCTGGCCCGGAACATGGTAAAAGGGCCCGTAGCCGTCATATTGAGC
>JACZVB010000113.1 GCA_022572865.1 Chloroflexota bacterium
ACAGCGAAATACCTGGCAAAAACGTTTGCAACCGCCCGTTTGACCAGCTCTTCCAGGACCTGCTCGCCCCTCTCCTCCTCCACCGTCTCCATCTCCAGCTTACCCAGGGTAGAAGCCGTGATGTAGGAAAGGTCGGAGATACGGGGCGCCACCACCCGCTCCTTGAGCCGCAGGGCCCTTCGCAGGGCGTTGCCTATCATGGTCTCGTAATTGGCCGTCGAGATCCTGACGCTCACTCCCGACCTCTGGCTTATGTCCGGGCTGCGACGGGCCAGTGCGGACACCTCAGCCACGATCTCCTTTATGAACTGTGGAATCAGGGTGACCCGTCCATCCTCGAACCTGCGTCGCTCCATCTCCATGATCTGGATTTCGACCTCGGGCCGCTGAGGGTAGTGGGTCCGGACCTGGGCGCCGTACCTGTCCTTTAGAGGAGTGATTATCCGTCCCCGGTTGGTGTAGTCCTCCGGGTTGGCGCTGGCGACCACGAGTACGTCCAGGGGCAGACGCACCTGATACCCCTTGATCTGGATATCGCCTTCCTGCATCAGGTTGAACAGCCCCACCTGCAGCCGCTCGACCAGGTCCGGCAGCTCGTTGATGCAGAAGATGCCCCGGTTGGTCCGGGGAATCAGGCCGTAGTGTATGGTCAGCTCGTCGGAGAGGTATCTCCCCTCCGTGACCTTGATCGGGTCTATGTCCCCGATGAGGTCCGCCATGGTGATGTCGGGCGTAGCCAGCTTCTCGGCATAGCGCCGCTCCCTGGGCAGCCAGGAGATGGGCGTTTTGTCCCCGGTCTCGGCCACCTTCTGGCGACATGGCTTACACAGAGGTGCAAAGGGATCATCGTTGATCTCGCACCCCTCTATCGCCGGGACGGCTTCGTCCAGCAGCCCCATCAACCCCCGGATCATACGGCTCTTGGCCTGGCCCCGTTCCCCCAGGAAGATGATGTCCTGGCCCGCAAGGATGGCGTTGTACACCTGCGGGATCACCGTGTCGTCGTACCCGATGATATCGGTGAAGAGGGGCTCATCATCCTCCAGCTTCCTTATCAGGTTATTTCTCATCTCCTCCCGCACCGGGAGGACCCTGTAGCCTTCCTTCTTCAAAGCGCCTATGGTTTGGGGCTTCGCCATCTTAACCACCTCTAGGGACAGAAACCGCCTTCAATCCTGTCCAGACCCTGCTAAAACAAGCTTCAACATTATTAACGTTTCGAGATGCTAAACATAAGGGACGTGAAAGACTTCGAGGCGACTAGCAGAAGTAGAAGCAGGCCTCGAGGCCCGGCAGCCATCCTTACTCCCGGGAACACGAGCCGTCAGCCCCTGGTTTACTACAGCACGCACACTCCCGGGCCTCGGCCCCATGTTCCCAAACCGGGTTCCCCCTGTCAACCCGGAATCGGTCGGGAATCGACCCTATGAGTCGACGGTTTTAGGCGTCAGCCCCGTGACCCCGGCCGAGGGTGTTTAACAACTTTTGATGCTAGCCTGCTGGGCCTACGCTACAGTCATACGAGGCCGGTAAGCCTGTCGTTCTGAGGGAGTCCCGACACGTCGGTATGACCGAAAATCCGGGGCGGTGGGGCAATTCCTTTAGAGAGACAAGGAAGAGCCCCACCCCAGATTCCTCGCCCTTCCGGAAAGGGAAGGACTCGGAATGACTTGAATAGTTGCCTTAGACTCAGTTGTGAACGCTGCGTAAACTAGCGCCATTGGTCAATAGCTCCCCTTAGAGGGGAGTCCCGACTTGTCCCGAGTATCGGGGCGAGTCGGGACCAGGGGCCTGGGGGGTGTCCCTCAACCCCATTTATCCCCACTTGCACCTCTACCAAGCAAGAGTTAGGCTGTTATCTCAATGCAGGAAGGTAAAATGGCTGATACCCGGGCCCTGACCATCACCCTGACCGACATCGCCCACGGCGGCGATGCCATAGGCCGGGATGACGGTCGGGTAGTCTTCGCACGCTACGGCATTCCAGGCGAGACGGTAGAGGTCAAGGTCCTGCGCCAGAGGCGCGACTACGCCCAGGGTAGGGTGACCCGGGTCCTCGATCCTTCGCCCCATCGCACCACCCCGCCGTGTCCCTACTTCGGCGTATGCGGAGGGTGCCAGTGGCAGCACATCGACTATCCGTACCAGCTGGAGTTGAAGCGCAAGATCCTCAAGGATCAGCTGGAGCGCATCGCAAAAATAGACAACCCCTACGTCGCCCCGACCCTACCATCCCCAGACCCGTGGCATTACCGCAACCACGCCAGGTTCTCCGTGGACCGGAAGGGAAACCTCGGGTTCATCCAGGGGGGTGACTACAGGCACCTGGAGATAGCCTATTGCCACCTGATGCATCCAGAGATCAACACCACCCTGGCTGCCCTCCAGGGAAAGTGCCGGGGAACCAGGCATATAACCGTCCGCCACGGAATGGAGACCGGCGACCTGCTGATACAACCCTCACTGGATAGCCTGGGCATTGACATCGAGTCGGGGCAGGACCACTACTACGACCATCTCTTCGGGTACCGGTTCAAGGTCTCCAGCCCCTCCTTTTTCCAGGTCAACGTCCGGCAGGCCGAGAGAATGGTGGGCGCTTTGAGGGACAGGATCGCCCCTACCGGCGATGAGGTGCTGGTGGACGCCTACGGGGGCGTCGGGACCTTCGCCCTTCTCATGGCGCCCTTCTTCCGCAAGGTTTTCTCCATAGAGGAGGCCCCTTCCGCCGTGGAGGATGCGCGGGTTAATTGCGCCCCATTCGCAAACATCGAGCTGTTGAAAGGGAAAACGGAGGAGGTGTTGCCGGAGCTTCCCGAGCGGCCCGATACCGTTATCCTGGACCCGCCCCGGGTGGGCTGCCACGAAAGGGTCCTGGATGCGCTCCTGGAGGTCTATCCCCGACGCCTGGCATACGTGTCCTGTGACCCGGCGACCCTGGCCCGGGACCTGGGCATCCTCTGCCGGCGCGGATACACATTGAAAGAGGTCCTGCCCATCGATATGTTTCCTCAGACCTACCACATCGAGGCCATCGCCACCCTGGAGGCAGACCCGTCGGGAGCGCCAAATGAGTGAAGATGCCCCGTTTATCCTGGCCTCAGAGTCACCCAGGCGGAGGGAGCTGATGAAGTCCCTGGGCATCGATTTCCAGGTCCATCCCGCGGCCATCGACGAGGAGAAACTGCACCGGGAGGTCAAGAATCCGGAAGAGCTGGTCCAAAAGCTGGCCCTCGCCAAGGCCCAGGCCGTCTACGATGAGCATCCCGGCTCCGTAGTGCTGGGGGCCGACACCCTTGTCTGCCTGGGCAGCCGGATCTTTGGCAAGCCTGCCGACGCCCAGGAGGCAAGAGAGATGCTTCTGGCCCTTCGTGGCAGGCCCCACAGGGTGATAACGGGCCTCGCCTTGATCACCCCCGGGGCCGTGACCCCGCTGGTGGCCCACGTGGGCACATCGGTCTTGATGCGCAGCTATTCTGACGACGAAATCGCCACGTATATCGCCTCGGGAGCCCCCCTGGACAAGGCCGGAGCCTACGGCATCCAGGACGTGGATTTGCACCCCGCTGCCCCGGTGAACGGCTGCTACTTCAACGTGGTGGGGCTTCCCATCTGCGCAACTTCCGAACTATTACGTCAAGTAGGCATCACACCCAAGATCAACCTGGGCGTGACCTCGGCCTGTATCAGCCACCGCTGTCCCTTCGTGGGGCTGGGGCCTTGAACAAGAGTTAGGGCGGGGAGAAACAGGTCTCGGGGCCTCTACCCTCGGGAAAAAAGACCGCCGGACAAGATGCGGCCTGAAAGCGCCCATCCGACCTATCCTGCGACCGGCCCTTCCTGGGCGGCCTTCTTGGCCTGAGGCCCGGTATCCCTCGGCAGCAGCAGGGCAGTCACGGTGATCATGATGGGGGCTGCGCTGCTCACTATCATCGCCAGTTTCAGGTCCCCGGTGGCTTCCTGCAGAAATCCCACCAGGACGGGCCCCATGATGCCTCCCGCCCAGAACATGGTGAACATCACCCCCTGAATCACCGCCATCTCCCTGGGCCGAATTCCCGACAACTGGAAAGGGATGGTCGTAAAGGGGATCCAGAAAGCGCCCCTGGCCAGTCCGCCGACGATGAACATGAGAACCAGCGCCGGTATCCAGTCGGTCAGCAGCTGGCTGATGGAGGTGGCGGCAATAACGACGCCCATTACCACCAGTGGAATCTTGTACCCACCGGCCTTCTTCATCACCGGCAGCATGACGAACCCCCCCACGGCCACCACTATACCCACCACTCCCATCAGGAACCCAGACGTGACCAGGGACATGCCGAACTCGTCCTGCATGAAGGTCGGCCAGAAGGTGAACTGGGCCATCTGGGCCATGGAGTAGCCCACCATTCCCAGGCCCACAAGCCACGGCTCTCGATACCTAAAGACGCTTCGCAATGGAGACCCCTCTTGCGTTTCCACGGGCCGTCGGGCCCCGGCGGGGTTGTCGCGGCCCAGGAGGACCCACAGCAGGGTGAGGCCTATGCTGAAGAACCCATAGACATACAGGGGGGCTCTCCAGTTGTCATCGAAGGCCTTCAGAAGGAGGGGCGCGGCAACGAATGCTCCGGTCACCGAGATTCCGAAGATTGCGTTCAGGATGCCGTTGAACAGGGGTATCTCCCTCCTTGGCAGCCATTGGTGGACCAATAGCATCCTGGCCGGTTCTCGAGCCACGGGCGCCAGGCCGAACAGGATCCTGGCCACCAGCAGCACGAGGAAGCCAGGGGCCAGACCCTGCATGAATATGAAGAGGGTGCCGGCCGCCAGGCTAATGGTGGTCACCCACGTGGCCCGGTATCGGGATAGCCACCAGCCTAAGGGGATCGATAAGACGAGGCTTCCTATCATGGTCGAGGAACCTAACCACCCTTGCTGCGAGGGCGAAAGGCCCAGGTCAGCGGTCATGCTGGGAAGCAATACCCCCAGGACCAGGGCCCCCACTATACCCGTGGCATGGGTGAGGTTGAAGCTCAACATCACCACCCACCGGTACGGGGATGGTCTAGGCTCTACTCCGTCAGCGGCCACTACACACCTCTTCCAACATCACATCGCCTTCTCATGGACCGTCACGCCCGGCTCCCCATCCTCACGTCACCACAGAACGGGGTTTCCCCTGGCCCGAAGGGATGAGGGAAGCCAGCGTCATCGCTATGGGGAAGATGAAAATCACAACCATCGCCAGCTTCAGGTCTCCCGTAGCCTGGTGTATGAAGCCCACCAGTATAGGCCCAAGGACCCCACCACCCCAAAACATGGTCTGCATTAAGGCCTGGGCCAGAGCGACCTCCCTGGGCCTGCTTCCAGGCAGCTCAAAGGGGTTAATGGAAAAATGTCAAATCGACTTAATCGCTCTGTGATTCATTGTTTTGTTATGCCTTGGAACTTCACTCCTGAGGTGATTCACAAGCGTTGAGGTAAGAGCGTATAGCCTTGAGTGATTGGACAACGTCCAACCAAAGCGTGACAGCTGAAGAAACAATGCAAATGGTGGAGGCGAGCAGGAGAATGCCCGCGAACATGTGATGATTCCCGTAGCCAAAAGCCTCAAAGACAGTACAGCATAAAATAAGGCTGCTAAGGACGATGCTGCTGCAGAGAGAAAGAATCGATATTCTAAGGATTGATGCCCTCCGGAACAAAATGTGAATCTGCGTTTCTCGGTTAGAGGACTCAGATTGAATTATGCTACGGAGACGATCTAAAACATGCGTATATCGGTTGTTGATTACCAGTAGTAGTATGCAA
>JACZVB010000114.1 GCA_022572865.1 Chloroflexota bacterium
GTTGATCACCCTGTCCCCGGGCTCCAGTGTCAGGCGGGTTATCAGGTCTAGGATGTCATCGGAGCCGTTGCCGACGACGATGTGATCGGCCCCCAGGCCGACGTAGTCACCCAGGGCCGTCCTGAGGTGGCGCTGCTCTGCATCGGGGTATACGTGAAGGGCGCTGCTGCCTGCTATGGCCCTGAGAACACGGGGGGAGGGTCCGTAGGGGTTTTCGTTGGCGTCGAGCTTCACAGGTGAACGGCTTTCGATGCCGGACTGCCCGGCGTCCCTATTCTCGACCAGCCGCTCGACGGGCACCACGGCGCTGTATCCGACAAGCTGTCGAAGATCGGGGCGAATCAGGTCCCGGGTCCCCGACCCCGTCTTTCGGGCCTTCATGGCTTCCCCCTTTCCCGTCAACCTGCGACCTCTGAGGACCTGACATCCAGGGCCAGGGCGTGGGCCTCGAAACCTTCGGCCCGGGCAATGGTCGCGCCGTGCCTCAGCAACGGCCCGGCGTCCTTACTTGACAGCGCTATCACCGAGGTCACCTTCAAAAAGTCGTTTATTCCCAGGGCCGAGCTGTGGCGAGCCGCCCCCCCTGTCGGGAGGGCGTGGCTGGGGCCTGCCACGTAGTCCCCCAGCACGTGGGTCGAGTGCCGGCCCAAGAACAGGGCTCCTGCGTTCTTGATCATCGGCACATAATCATGGGCGTCCCTCACACAGAGACTCAAGTGTTCCGGCGCATAGAGATTGGACAGCTCTATCGCCGCCTCGACAGTATCCACCACGATTATAGCCCCGTATCGGTCCAGGGACTGACGCATGACCGCCTCTCGGGCCGCTCCCTGCAGTTCGTCCTCTACCCCTTCCTCAACCTTTCGGGCCAGCTCCGACGAGGTGGTGATGAGGATGGAGGCGGACTCCGGGTCGTGCTCCGCCTGGGCCAGAAGGTCTGCCACGCACCAGCCGGAATCGATGCTATCGTCCGCTATGGTCACGGCCTCGGTGGGTCCTTGAATTGTGTCTATGCCCACGACTCCGAAGACCATTCTCTTGGCCGTCTGGACGAAGACGTTGCCGGGGCCGAAGATCTTGTCCACCCTGGGGATGGTCTGGGTGCCGAAGGCCAGGGCCCCGATGGCCTGCGCTCCCCCGACCTTGAATACCCGGTCAACCCGGGCGATGTTGGCCGCTGCCAGCACCACCGGGGCTATATGGCCCTCTTTTCCGGGGGGAGTGGTCAGGGCTATCTCCGCGACCCCGGCCACCCTGGCGGGGATGGCGGTCATCAAGACGGTGGAAGGGTACAGTCCCGTCCCGCCCGGGACATATATCCCAACCCTCTCCAGGGGGGTGACCCTCTGCCCGAGACCGCATTTTAGAAAGTCCCTCACGGCATAGCGCCGGGCCTCATGCTGGTAGTCTCGTATTCGCTCTGCTGCGAACCTGAGAGAGTCCAGAACGTCCTTCGGGACCCGAGCCTCCGCTTCTTCCCGCTCTTCGCGGGCGACCTCCAGGCCCTCCAGATCTACCCCATCGATCCGCCGGGTGTAGTCCAGCACGGCCTTGTCGCCACATTGCCGCACATCCTTCAGAATCCTGTACACGGCCTCGTTTAGGCTGAGCTGCTGGCCGAAGACCCTGGCTATCCCCCGGGCAAGCTGAGGGCTAAGGTCCTCAACCTCCCAGACCCCCCGCCTCTGGAGGAAGGCCCTGGCCGCTGGTAGATCTCGGATCACTTTCAACCTAGATACTCCCCGGCTATCTTCACGAACTCTCCTATGGCCTTCCCCCTGAAGGTGGAGATGACTTGGGCCGGCACCTGCTTCCTGACTTTCTCCAGAAGACTGGGGGCGGAGCGTATTATCGCCTCCATGGTATCGCCGTCGTTCTTGAGGTGGTCCGGCAGGGCCTTCCTGGCGAACCTGGCGAGATGCTCCCAGCCCAACTCCTGGGCAGCCCGTTCGCACATCACGTCCCGCCATCTGCGCAGCAGGTCGGGCTCAATGAAACTGACCCGCACCCCGATGTCCCCCTCTTTCAGCAATGCCAAGACCTCATCGATATCCTCCAGACGGTCTCGCTCTGTGCGGTCCAGGTGGAACTGAAGGACCCGGTCCAGCACGTTCCCCATGGGGTCGTCGGCCAGGGGAGACGATTTGCCGAAGAAGGGCCGGTAGACGCTGGCTATCCATCTCTCATCGGTGACCAGGTGAGAGATATACCCGGCCACGAAGGCCCGGGTCTCGTGGCCCAGCTTCGCTGCCTCGGCGAGCTCCGGATGGTGCTTGAACAGGCCCTCGACCCCTTTACCAGGCTCGTCCTTGGCCAGGTCGAAGAAGTGGGTGGTGTATCTGTCCCACCCCGTCAGGTTGCGGATGTCCGGGGCCGTAGACCCAAGCAGATAGCTGCCCTGATAGCTGTTCAACATCGGGTGATCGAGGGCGCTGGCCGCATCCCTGGCAAAGGAGATGTGCAATGAACTGTTGGGCATTCGCTACTCGTCCCCTCCCGTGGACTCTTCCCCAATGGCGGCCAGGAGCCGCTCGTAGGCCTGACACCTTCCCTCGAATACGTATGCGGTAGAGGAGACGGTGATCCCGTTACCCCCCAGCTTTCTGAGGTGCTCTACTGCGGTGATAACCTTTTCCTTTGCCACCACCATGGTCACGGCGTACCAGTCGCCGCTCCCCTCCTTGCTGTGGACCTGGCAAACCGTGGGGCCTTCTATTCCTGCTATCTCGGGGAACTCCTGGACATGGGCCGCCACCTGCTGGGGAGAGTCACCCTTGATGTTGGCGATGATACTGTAGTAGCCCGAGGCCCGCAATCTGGCCTCCACCATCTCCAACATGACCTTGGCGTTAGCCAGGGCCTCGGGGTTCTGGGCCAGCAGGCGGCGGTTGCCTATCAGGCAGGCCTGGGAGCTGAACACCGTGCCGTCGTCGATGGTCTTGAGCCGGTTCTCCCTCAATGTGGTCCCGGTGGAGGTGATATCTACGATTATGTCGGCGTACCCCATTGCGGGGGCCGCCTCCACCGTGCCCCCCGATTCTACTATCACGAACCTGTTGATGTTGCGGGAGAGCAGGAACCGCTCCGCCAGCCTCGGGTACTTGGTGGCTACCCTCAGCTGCTTTCCCTTATCACTGAACTCCACGGCTATATCGGCCAGGTCCGCCGAAGCGGTGACGTCAAGCCACGACTCGGGGACCGCCACCACGAGGTCTGCCCGCCGGAACCCCAGGTCTTCTATCAGGGTAATGCCATACCCATCCTGGACGTGAATTTCGGAGAACCGGTCCAGGCCCGCGACCCCCAGTTCTACTGCTCCCTCCTCCACCTTGCCGGGGATGTCCGCGGCCCGCTGGAACAGCACCGATATGCCGGGGACCGAGGGTATGGCCCCGGAGTAGCGCCGGGCGCTGGGTCTCTGGACACCGAGGCCGCAGGACTCCAGAAAGGCCAGGGTCGGGTCACGCCACTCGGGGTTGCTAGGAAGAGCCAGTCGCAACATCGCTTCTCCTAACCGAGGGCTGGGTTACTACCTCGCCCATCGCATTGACCACCGCTACCTCTGGGATATTCCTCTCAGCAGCATAAGATAGGCTCTCCTCCTTTGGAACATCCCTGACCTCCATCTCGACGCGCTTCCCCAGGCCCCTTAACCTATCGGCCTCCATAAGGGCGCTGCGATGTGCCGGACCCTCGGCGGCCACTACCAGCACGTCTACAGAAGGTGAGTTTTCCCCAGGAGGGCCGGCCCCTTCGGCCTCCACGGCGAGAAGCACCCTCTCCAGGGTGTAGGCGAAGCCCAATGCCGGGGTGTCTTCGCCGCCGAGGGCTTTGACCAGACCATCGTATCTGCCGCCCCCACAGAGGATAGAGCCCTTCCCGAGGGATGGATGTCCAATCTCGAAGACGACCCCGGTGTAGTAGGTCAGGTCCCGGGCCAGGGCAAGGTCCAGGAGGTAGTCATCGTCCGACAGGCCGGCATCTGCAAGGGCGGCTACCGTGGCTTTCAGCAACTCCAGGGCCTCTTCCGCCGGGGGGGGCAGGGCCAGGTCCTCGATCAGGCCCTGCAAGGCTTCCAGGGATTCTCCCGGCTTGCCTCTGATGCCGTTAAGCCTGGAGATCAGCAAGATTCCCTTTTGCAATTGGGCCTGGTCGTCCCGCTGGTTCATCTTGCGAAGGAACCTGGCCACTATCTCATCCCGGCTGCGGCCGCCAGTGGCCTCTTCGTCGATGCCTCTCATCAGGCCCATCAAGACGCCCCTGGCTTCCTCTTCACTCAAGTCGGCGGTGACCAGGTCGAGCAACTGGCTCTCATCCCCTCCAACCGGCAGCCCCAGGCTCCTGCCCCGCGCTTTGATCCGCTCCAGGGCCTTAGGGCTTTCCTGCGCCTCTCCGATGCTGCTTACGAGAAAGGAGAGGGCCCTGTCCGAGAGGTCCAGACTCTGAAGCAGTCTGAGGATGGCCCCGATGTGGCCAATCACCAGTTTGTGGGACGACAGGGATAGCTGCTGCAGCCCCCGGTTCGCCAGGGCGATGATCTCGGCATCGGCCCTTGGACTGGAGGGGCCTATCAGCTCCGCCCCCAGCTGAGTCATCTGTCGGAATGAGGCCTTACCCGTAGGGCCGTGCCGGAATACCGGGCCCCAATACTGCCACCTCAGGGGCAAAGTCCTATCGACGCACCCCTGAATGTAGGCCCGTATCACCCCGGCCGTAAACTCGGGGCGAAGTGCTACCTTGCCGCCCCCGGGATCGAGGAAGGTGTACATCCTGGAAGTCACCTCAGCCCCCGATTTCACGAGGTAGATCTCCGCCGACTCTAGGGCAGGGGTGTCTATTGCCCGGTAGCCGTGGGAAGTTAGAAGGCCTCCCAGGCCGTCACGCAGGGCCCGCATGGAGGAGTAACTCTCTTCCAGCAGGTCTCGGGTACCCTTCAGGGCTTTGATTTTCTCTTTGCTCATTGGAAACCCATTCTACCGTATGCCCGAAGCCCCTTCAACGCGATACCCCGAGATGTGTTGAGGATGGCCTGGGACCCGGGAGCGCGGGGCTGCATGCTGGGCAGACGCTAAGTCAGTAAGGGCACTACCTTCTCTACGAACAGCTCCATCTGCATCATAGCGTAGTCTATGGAGACCGCACCGTGATACTGGAAGTCCATCAGAAAATGGGCTACTCCGGCCCGCTGATAGTCTATGATCCTCTGGGCGCACCGCTCTGGCGGCCCGATGATTGCCACCTTTTCTGGCTCAATGTGTGGCTCGTCGAAGAAGTTTACGGCCCTCTTTAGTCTGGCGAGAGTCTCTTCCGAAGGCCGTTCCTCGCCCTCCAGAATATCGATGTTTACGTTGAGGCACAGCTGTGTGTCCGTCCCTACGCCAGAGGCCGCCTCTCTGAGCCGGGGGACATAGGTGTCTCTGATCTCCTCCACCGTCAGGTTTCCGGGCACCAGGTATCTCCCGTATCTGGCGGCCCTGGCCACCGATGGGAGAAACCCTCCGACCCAGATTGGCGGATACGGTTTCTGGACGGGCTTGGGGGCCAACTCGACCTCCTTCAACTGGTAAAAACGACCGCTATAGGTGACCCTATCTTCGGTCCAGAGGCGGGTGACCACCTCCAACTGCTCGTCGAACATGGGCCCCCGGTGTCGCCGCTCAATGCCCGCGGCCTCGAAGTCCGGCCGGTTGCGGTCGTCCACCTTCAGGAAGAGCGTGTCGCCGGCGATCAGCGCGATCATCACGCCGCGGCTGAACAGGCCATGGCCGCCGAACATCCGCCGCGGCGC
>JACZVB010000115.1 GCA_022572865.1 Chloroflexota bacterium
AGAAATCAGTGAGCCAGGCGTTGTAGACCCGGCAATGGGCTGCCACCAACCCCGGGTCATCGCAGGAACTCTCCCAGTCCAGGCCCAGGGATGGGTAGAGAACGGCGATGTCGATTCCCTCCTGGTCCATGACCTTCAGGCGTTCGGCAGGGACAGAGGCCCCGGGCGGTGTGGCCTCGAGATAGGTGATCTCACCGCTCAGATACCGCTCTAAGGGCTGGTCCACCGCCCCGTAGATTGCCAGGGTGCCGGGAGGCCGGGTATGGTCGAGGGGCTGCCCGTTCATGAAGGGATGCTCCACCCCCTTGTCATCCTTTACCAGCCGGTATGCCCGGGCCCTGTACTCCGGTTCCAGGTTCTTCTCGAACAGGTCCGGCGGCTCCAGGATGTGGCCGTCCGCATCTACTATCGTGCAATCTGTCATCTCTCCTCCTGTGTGGATAGTTGGAACACAGCCTTGTTATCTGTCCGCTTTCTAACGGCCTATTGGCGCTTCACTCATGGCACTAGGCCCTGACTCCCGTAGCCCAGATGTAGCCGCCGGAGCCGGTCGCTATCACATCCCGCCAGCATCCGAGCAAATCCTCGCCATGTGCTGACTCTTCTTGATATCCACATCTGCTATCGTCCGAATGTTATCCGGTCTCTGTACAGGTCCATCGAGTTGTCCCACAAGATCTTCCGTTTAGCCTCCTCCGGGATGGGCTGCTCCAAAAACTTATCGACCGCGCCCGGGAAGGGGGCGTCGGGGTGGGGGTAGTCCGTGTTGAAGATTATATTGCCACCCTCGAGATAATCGACCGCCAGTGGCAGAGTGCCTTCGTCGGCGTCGCAGGATACTGAGCACTGACGTAAGAAGTATTCGCTGGGCTTCAACGACACCGAGCCGCCTTGCATGAATCGGGCCTGCCGGCCGGTGCCGTGGTCGTCCAGACGGGCCAGCCAATAGGGCACCCAGCCGGCATTGGCTTCGTAGAACCCACATCGGAGGTCAGGAAAACGCTCCAGGACGTTACCGAAGATCAGGTCGGCCAAGGACAACATGAGATCTACGGGGAAAGAGATGGCGTGGGCTACCACCTTCATCTCTCCCTGGTACTGACTGAACAGAGAATGCTGGGAGCCTCCACCGTGGAAGGCGGCAGGCAGGCCCTGGCTCTCCAGCAGTTGCCATACACCATCGAATTTCTCGTCGCACCACTTTTGACCCTTTGCCAGGTCTATGAACCCTGCGAGAGTTACCGCCGCTACTGCCGGATTGGAAGCGATGCGCTCCACCTCTCGCATGGCTTCATCTGCGTCGCTCGGGCTCGCCTGCGCCACGAACAGGACCCTACCCGAAGACCCGTGACAGAAGTCGATGGCCCAGTCGTTGTAAGCTCGCACCAGGGCCGCCTGGAGATGGACGTCCTTGACAGAGTTAGACGTGGCCAAGGCCCCGTTGGTGGGGAAGCAGACCTGAACATCTACACCTTCCTCGTCCATGTGCTGCAAGCGGCTGGGAAGGCTCCACCAGCTACGATACGCCTCACCATAGCGCTCTTCCACATCGGCGTAGGTCTCCTCCACAAACATGGTCTCTCGACCCTCGGGGAATATTTCGCAGGGGGCGTAGTTAAATGAACTCCTGCCCGTGTGCCCGCTGACCTTGGGGATTCTCTCTATGAAGGCGGCCTCGGTGTAGTTCTCCCAGATATCCATGGGCTCTTGCATGTGGCCGTCGCCGTCGATAACTTTGAATCCGTTTTTCATGTTACACCTCCGGATCTGCTGCTCGACCTAACTTTACCTGAGCGAATTCTACTATATCTTCCAGGACAAAGCTCGGGGCTGACCCCCCGGACTCCGATACTCTTCTGCGAGTCACAAAAAACATCACCCTAATAACAGGTACAGGTATATGGTAGGATGCCTACCGGTGAGGCCACAGGATTTCATTATTGCAGCTATGCCTGAAGAGGCCTTATGAAACACCTGTCCAGGGGCCGAATTTATCGTAGATTCGGTGCCGACGATGAGCCCGCCCTCGTAGCACAGCTGGGCGAAACCTTAGGATTAGTAATAGAGACCGGCGACCGGTTCCGCGGCTTAACGGAATCCGATTTTCCTGGCAATGAGGATTCTCTGATAAATACGATGAACGGCCCCGTGTACATCGATGTAGGAATCCCGAGGACACGGTCAAGATCGATATCTTGGACATTACCCCCTCGTCAGAAGAGACCTGTGTTATTGCCATGCCAGGATAGGTTTGGATATTCCAAAGAGGTGAACAATCGCTGGATGAAATTAGAGAGAGGTGGCCCTAAAACTATCCAAAAGGAGGCTCAATGAAAGCGATAGACTCATTACAATCCAGGTTGAAGGCTGGAGAGGTCATCGTCATGGACGGAGGCACAGGGTCAGAACTCCATCGTAGGGGCCTGCCCGTAAGCGATAAGACCTGGTCAGGGGAGGCGATGCTTTCCCACCCGGACGCGATTCGGGAGATTCATGAGGACTACATCCAGGCCGGGGCCGAGATCATTATCACCAACACCTTCTCTACAGGTCGACATATTTTGAAAGCAGCAGGACTGGGCGACCGGACCGTCGAAATAATCAAGCTGGGTGTAAAGCTGGCCCGGGAGGCGCGGGACAAGGCGGCCACGGGCAAACCGGTGATCATAGCGGGCTCCATGTCCGGTTATAGTCCTTTGCTAGACCCGACTGTGACTCCATCATATGAGGCCGCTCTAACTGACTATCGGGAGCAGTCTAAGGCCCTGGCAGAAGGTGGCGTCGACTTGATTGTAGTAGAAATGCTTATACGCACCCTCGATGCCCGGGCCGCTTCGGAGGCGGTGGCGGAGACCGGACTTCCCGTTTGGATAGGCTACTCGGTAGTCGAGGACGAGGGCAAGCTATACCTGGGGCTACGCCGGAAGCACATCAACGAGAGCATCCGGTATGCGGTGGAAGCGGTATCGCCTGCTGGCGTCTCGGCCTTCTTCATCATGCACTCGTCTTTAGAGATCACCGCCCCTGGGCTTAGGGAGTTAAGGCGGTGCACTGACGTTCCTATCGGCGCCTATGCCCACACAATAGGCCATTACCTCGGGCCTTTGCCTCGAGATATGGCCTGGAGGGACCTGTCCCCCGAAGATTACCTGGGATACGCTCGGGCATGGGTGAATGATGGGGGCCAGATCATCGGCGGTTGCTGCGGCACAACCCCAGAGCACATCCGTGCCTTGAAGACGGGCCTTCAGGATAGAATCGAAGCGTGATGATGGTCAAGCTGGGTGGGGCTAACTCCTTTTGGATCATCGTCACCCTCGTAGGGTACTCTTTAATGGTCTATGTATTCTAAACCATCCTCGAAAGCGGCTATCTCCGGTACGGCTTCTTTTTGACTGCGGGTGAAAGTCCAACTCCGAGTCGGCCAGGTTCCCTATCGATCAGCGTTACGTGGGCTTGTGAAAAAATCGGTGCTCGGGACCGGAAGCGGTCGGTTTCTAAGAGCCGGTCTCCCCACGGGCTAACGCAGCTAGAATAACCGTCACCAGCCGCCGCGCAGACTCCGGACTAAGCTCCACTGCTACTCTTGCACCCAGCCCTTCCGATTCGTTCACGAAATCAATGTTCAGTGCGTGTTCAAGAGGGGCGTGAAACGGGTGGTCGTAAGAGACGTTGACCTGGCGTAGCGGGAACCAACCCTTAGGACCTTTGCCGCATCCTGCAATCTCGGACTTTTCGACTATCATGGTGCACATTACGTTGCCTTCCTCTTCGGGTCTAGCGCCCTGTCTTCTAGTCCGGTCCGTCCAGGTATCGTCCAAAAAAGGTAAATATCTTGCTCCAGCCGTCTACCGCTTGTTCCTGGCGATAAGCCGGCCTGTGGTAATAGAAAAACCCATGGCCAGCGTTAGGGTACATGTGGAATTCGTACTTTTTGTTATGTTTTTCGAGTTCCTTTTCATGTATCGACACCTGTTCAGGGGTCGGGCTCTGATCTTCTTCTCCGAAGAGGCCGAGGAGCGGGCAGGATAGGCCTTGTGTGAAGTCGATTGGGGCTACGGGTTGCCTGGTAGTAAGTTGATCTTTGGACATCACGACTTGTCCGCCCCAACACTCTACGGCGGCATCGAAGCCTTCTACCTGGCAAACAGTAAGAAAGGCTTGCCGTCCTCCGGAGCAGGTCCCGAATACGCCTATCTTCCCGTTGATGTACAAAAGGGACCGTAGATATCGCATTCCTCCCTCTATGTCACCGACCGCCTGGTCATCGGGCACACCGCCATCGGCCCGGACCTTCGCCGCAACGTCCTCTGGGGTCCCGTGTCCTTCTCGGGAGTAGAGGTTGGGAGAGATCGAGGCGTAACCGTGATGAGCAAATCTCCGGGTGGCCTCCCTGTACCACTCGTCCCATCCGGGTAGATGATGGATCAGCACGACGCCTGGGAACGGCCCGCCTCCCAGGGGCCTGGCATAGTAGGCGTTGATCGTGTCCCCGCCATGACCTTGAATAGTAATCGTCTCCGCCAGCATCCCTTCGTACATGTTCGTTTCATACATGAAGGACTCCTTTCCCATGATTGTTGCTACAAGCTTTATTGCGCAGAGTCGTCCATGTCAAGTGCTGGGGTGGCAGATGGGTAGGCCATGTCGTCAGGGCGAAGGTCACGGGACCGGTCGGCGGTACGTACCGCCCTGGCAAAGGCTTCAAGGCAATAGCCCCGATTCTAATAAGCACCTCGTCTGAGTTCACCGTAGGCTCGGGCAGGTCCCCGCAGATCAGCACGTCTATGTCGCCCTGTTGCTTAATGTGAGTAGCCTTCATTTATAACGAGCCTTTTCTGAGATGGGATCAGCTATCTCCCCAACAGGCGCTTCCTCCTCCGCCGCATCCACCAATTCACTCCGGGATCGTTATACCGGCCCCTCGAATTTCCGTGCAGGTCAGCCAGGAAATGGCCTTCCCCTCTTTAGCTAGTTTTCTTTGGTTTCTTCTCCCGGGGCCGGGCTGAATAGTCGCCGAAGGGGCCATTCATCCACTGCAAGGCTGCCCTGAGGCCCTCTTTTTCGGATATCTCCATGAACCGCTGGCCGGCCTCCGAATGAGAGGTGATAACCACTGTGTCCGCAGCCATATGCTGCGCCACGCCGTGTCCCATCATGGCCATGATGTTGTTGATCAGTGCTTTATGGGGTATCAAAAACTCCAAGGGTACGTTGGAGATCCTCCGGGCCAAAGTTCGGACTTCCTCATCCAGAGTGTCTGCAGGAACCGCTTTCCAGACGAGACCTATTCGCTCTGCCGTCGTTCCGTCCAGCGGGTCCCCGGTCATCATCAGCTGCTTGGCCCACTGAGGCCCGACCAGGTAGGTCCACATGTGGGTTGGGACGGACCCCAGGCCTCGAACATCGGGCAGGCCGAAAACGGCATCCTGGGCGCAGATGACAATGTCGCAGGAGAGGGCGATGTCGTTCGCTCCGGCGAGGCAGTATCCGTGGACCTGCGCCAGTAACGGCTTGGCAAGGTTCCAAAGCTTATAACACTGGCCTGACATCTGCCGATACAAGAGCAGTTTGCTGGTCAGGGTCGGCTTCCCCTTTTTTCTATAATCCCCGGGCCCGACATCGTAGCCCGCCGAGAATGCCCGCCCCGCCCCCTTCAGGATTACTACGCGCACGTCATCATCCGCCTCCGCCTCCTCTGCTGCCGCCACAATTTCCCCGACGAGCTCTACGCTGAGTGCATTCAGTTTATCCGGCCGGTTCAT
>JACZVB010000116.1 GCA_022572865.1 Chloroflexota bacterium
GGTGGCGCTTTTGGCCCTTGGCATCACAGGAGGGACCGTAATGGCCCAGGGAGACGGGGCAGAGGGCGGCTCGCCGCTCCAGAGTTTCGCCTCCCGGGTAGCTGTTATCCTGGGCCTGGATGAAACACAGGTGCAGGATGCCTTCAGCCAGGCCGCCGGGGAGCTCCAGGTCGATAGGCTTCAGCTGAAACTGGACCGCCTGGTGGAGAATGGACGGCTGACCCAGGAAGAGGCGGACGAATACAAAGAGTGGTACCTGTCCCGGCCCGATACGGCTCTGCAGGGAGGCCACCTCCGAGGATTCGGGGGACGCGGGTTCTTTGGTGGAGGATTTCGCGGCGGACACGGATCACACGGCATAAGGTTCCAGCAGGAATCTCCTCCTTTAGAGGGTTCATTGGTCCCATCGGTCGAGGCCTAGCGCCCCGCTAAGGTCAGAGGAGGGGGTGGGCATCCGCTCCCTCCTCTGTACAAAGTGATAGGGAGCGAGTGGCACACCAGGAATTACAGGCATGTCTAGCACAGTGCTGATAGTGGAAGATGACCCTGCCACCATCGAGTTGGTGCGTCTTTACCTTGAGCGTGATGGGCACAAGGTGATAGCTGCCACCGATGGCCTTGAGGGTCTGCGCCTCGCCCGAGAAGAGGACCCGGACCTCGTGGTCCTTGACCTGATGCTTCCCAGTCTGGACGGGATGGGCGTCTGCCGTATCCTGCGGGACGAGTCCAACGTGCCGATCATCATGCTCACAGCCCGGGCCGGCGAGGAAGACCGCCTGGCGGGACTGGACCAGGGGGCCGATGACTACATCACCAAGCCTTTCAGTCCCAGGGAGCTGGCCGCCCGGGTACGGGCCGTCCTGAGGCGTGTGGCCAGAGATGCTCTGGAAGAGGGCCCGGCCGAGCTGGCCCGGGGCGCCATTAGGGTAGACATTCGACATCGGATGGTCTACGTCGAGAACGCGCAGGTGGAGCTAACCCCCACCGAGTTCCGTATGCTGACCCTCCTGATGAGAGAACCGGGCCGCACCTTCAGCAGGGACCAGATAATAGACCGGGTCTTCGGATACGACTTCGATGGCTTTGACAGGACAGTCGATGTCCACGTCTCCAACCTGCGGCGCAAGCTGGGGGAAGACCCGGACAGACCTCGCTATATTAAGACTATC
This sequence comes from Chloroflexota bacterium, assembly GCA_022572865.1. Next base: position 1,170 of record JACZVB010000116.1, read on the forward strand.
TACGGTGCGGGATACAGGTTCGACGATGCCTAGCTGGTTCTATAGCATCCGTTTCCGACTGATCACAGGTTTTGTTCTTGTGCTGACTTTAGCCCTGGTCAGCGTCAGCCTTTATGTGGGCGTCGCCGCTCAGGAGGAAACGGAACGGTTTCAGGGGGACTTCGATAAGATACAGGCTGATCGCCTGGAGAGACTCGTCTCACAGTTCTACTCCAGCCGCCGGAATCTATCGGGACTTCAGACCATTATCGAACAGGCTGGTTCCCTCTATGGACGGCGTATCCAGCTCAGGGATATGGAGGGGCAGCTGGTAGCGGACTCTCATGAAAGGTTCGGCCCCCCCGGACAGTTGTCGGAGCGTAAAAGGCAGCTGATTTCGATTATGAGCAGGGGCAACGAAATCGGCTCACTCCTGATCGTTCCCAGCGATATTCCAGAGGTAGCTCCCAATCCGGCCGTTTCCCGTCTGGCCTCATCGGTTAACCGGTCGTTGCTGTGGGCAGGCCTGGCAGCAGGAGTGGGTGGGATACTGCTGATTTCCATCGTGTCGAGGCGGATTCTTGCCCCTATCGGCGTCCTGACTTCGGCAGCTCAGCGCCTTGGCCGGGGCGACCTTTCTCAGAGGGTGCCCACCTCGACCCGTGACGAGTTCGGACAGTTGGGGCGCACCTTTAACTCCATGGCGGAGGATCTGGAAAGCGCCGAGCAGCAGCGACGTAGACTCGTGGCAGATGTAGCCCACGAGCTCAGAACACCCCTCTCCAACATCCGGGGCTATCTGGAGGCGGTGCAGGACGGGCTGATTCAGGCCGACAAAGCCACCATAGATACTATCTATCAGCAGGTCCTTCACCTTACACGCCTGGTGGAGGACCTCAGGCTGCTGGCCCTGGCCGAGGCAGGAGCCCTTAGTATGGACCTGTCGCCCGATTCCCTGGAGGAGGTGCTTCGCAAGGCTGTCGAGGCGATCCGTCCTCGCGCCGAGGCCGGGGGACTGTCCCTGTCGATAGATATCTTGCCAGAGCTGCCGCTGGTGCCGCTGGACCGCACGCGGATCGCCCAGCTGATGGGCAACCTGCTGGAAAACGCGATATCTCACACTCCTCAAGGAGGCTCGGTAACGGTTTCTGCAGAGCGTATCGGGGATGTGGCCCGGGTCACCGTGGCCGACACCGGGGAGGGTATCTCTGCCGATGACCTGTCCCAGGTGTTCGAGCGCTTCTACCGGGTCGACCCTTCCCGGGCCCGGACCACCGGCGGCGCGGGCCTGGGGCTGACCATCGTCAAACAGCTGGTCGAGGCCCACGGGGGCGTCATCCGTGCCGAGAGCACGCCGGGCAAAGGGAGCCGGTTTATTTTCGATCTGCCGCTGGCCGACCCATCGCAGACACCGGAGGCCGGCACTCGAGGGGATAAGGGGTAAAAAGATCATGGGAGCAATTCTCGGCATTTTCAAATCACTGGCGCTCTGGCAACTCGGCGTGCTGGCTGTCGTCCTTATCGGAGCAGCCGGCGGCACATACGGGGTGTATGTCCTGGTTAGCGACTCGGGCCAGGCAGACCTGGGCGAAGACCAACAGTTTATCACCGTGCAGTTCGGAGACCTGGTCAACCAGGTCTCCACCAACGGCAGCCTTATCTTCCCTGAAAGGGAGACCCTCACCTTTGGTTCTCAGGGGACGGTGATCGAAGTGTTTATAGCGGAAGGAGAGCAGGTGGAGGAGGGCCAGCTTCTGGCCAGGTTGGATGAAGCCTCAGTGGCATCCCTGGAGAAAGCGGTCGCCCAGGCGCGGGTGAACCTGCAAAATGCCGAAGATGCCCTGGCCAAGGCCGAAGACCCTCATACTCCCCTTGACCTCGCACAGGCCGAGGCAAAAGCGGCCAACGCCAGGCTTTCTCTGAAGAACGCCCGGGAGGCGGTGGACGAGATAGTAGAAGGGTCTGTCGAAGATGACCCCGCCCTGAGCGACGCTATGAACAACCTCTCTCAGGCGATGGAGGAGTGGGATAACACGGCCGAAGAGGCTCGGGATGCACTGACCACCGCCCGTCAAGGCTACCAGGTCATATTCAAGAACTGGCTGGGCATTACAATCAGCCCTGAGGAGACGGGCCAGGACCCGGCCACCCTGCTGGACTCCTGGGGTATCGATTTAACAGCGCTTTTCGACCCGGACCAGGAAACCTATGAGAGCACATATGGGAACGCGCCGGACGGCCCTGCCGACGATCCTGCTACCCTCTGGAATGAAGTCGTCGTACATTCCTGGATACGCCTGTTCCCAGGGTCGGTATCCCCGACCTGCGAGGGCTCGGGCTCTTCCAGTGGAGGGTTTTGCGTCGAGAACGAATTTGACAGTGCCTGGGAGACCTATCAGCAAGCCAAGGATGACCTGGACACAGTGGGGATACAGGCCGCCGTGGCCATCTCCGATGCCGAGACTGCCGTAAACGACGCCGGAGGAAAATTCGATGTGTTGAGAGTGGATGTCAAAGAGAAAGAGTTGGCCCTGGCTCGAGCGTCTCTCACAGAGGCCGAGGATGATTTGACCGAGCTGCTTGGCAGCATCGACCCCCTTGAAGTGGCCCTACGAGAGGCGGAGGTCGCCTCTGCCCAGGCGGCGTTGAACGAGACGATTCAGCGGCTGGAAGGTGCTGCCCTCACGGCGTCCATGACGGGGGTTATCTCCCTGGTTAACGTCGAGGTAGGCCAGGAAGTCAACCCGAACACTCCCATTGTTGTAATTGTAGACCCCACTATCGTAGAGGTCGAAGGCATCGTGGACGAGATCGATGTCTTGTTTGTACGCCAGGGGGCCCAGGCACAGGTCATCATGGATGCGCTGCCCGGTGAAGTGGTGGAGGGTACGGTCTCGGCCATAGGCTCTGCGGCCGCCAATCAGCAGGGTGTAGTGACCTTCCCCATCAGGATTCTGTTGCAGGTGCCTGGCGGAGTGGAGCTTAGAGAAGGTCTGAGCGCCACAGCCAGCATCGTGATACGCGAAGAGACCGATGTCCTGCTGGTGCCAAACCAGGCCCTCTTCGGCAGCTTTAGCCAGCCGATAGTGAGGGTGGCCGTCGACGGCAGCATCGAAGAAAGGCCCGTGACCCTGGGCAACAGCGACGGGTTCTGGACAGTGGTGCTGGCAGGGCTCCGGGAGGGAGACCAGGTTGTCATGGAGACGGCCCAGACAGCCACCGATCCCTTTGCCGCATTCCGGCAACTTAGAGAAGGATTCGGCGGCGGGTTTGGCGGCGGAGGGGGTTTTGGTGGCGGCAGAGGACAGTAAGATCGGCATGACTGGGTGATGACCCATGATTGAACTGGAAAACGTAAGCAAGCTGTACCACATGGGCAAGGTGGAGGTCCCTGCTCTCCAGCATGTCACCTTGTCTGTACGCCAGGGCGAGATGGTGGCCATCATGGGTCCGTCCGGTTCGGGCAAGTCTACCCTGATGAACATCATCGGGTGCCTGGACGTGCCTACTTCAGGAAGGTATCTGCTGGAAGGTGAAGAGGTGGGCCGCCTGGGGGATAACCGTCTGGCGGAGATTCGTAATCACAAGATAGGATTCGTCTTCCAGACCTACAACCTTCTACCCCGCCTCACCGCGGTGGCCAACGTAGAGCTGCCCTTGCTGTATGGAAACGGACAGAACAGGCATAGGCGTTCCCTGGAGGCCCTGGAGCGGGTAGGCCTCGGGCACCGGGCGCGCCATCGCCCGCCCGAGCTCTCCGGTGGCGAACAACAGAGGGTGGGTATAGCCCGGGCCCTGGTAAAGGACCCATCAATTCTCCTGGCGGACGAGCCCACGGGAAACCTGGACAGCCGGTCCAGCTACGAGATCATCGGTATCTTACAGCGGCTGAACCAGGAGGGAATAACGGTGATCATTGTGACCCACGAGCGCGACATCGCAGCCTATACCCGACGTGTCGTATCGATGCTGGACGGCGAGGTGGTTAAGGACGAACCCGTTGAGCAGCCGCGCCGGGTTGCAACCACAGGCGGTGAAGCTCAATTACTACAGGCGCAGGCTGAGGAGTCAACCAGTTGAGTCCATTAATGGTTGTCTGGACCGCACTCTCGTCTCTCGGGGCCAACAAGCTCAGGACTGGACTCGCCCTGCTGGGAGTAGTTATCGGTGTGGCGGCCGTCATATCTACCATGTCCGTGGGTCGGGGCGCACAGCAGGCGGTTACGGCGAATATAGAGGCCCTGGGCACCAACCTGTTATTTATCCGATCCGACTCGGGAGCGGCTACCCTGACCCTGGAAGACGCCGATATCATGATCGACGCGGCGGAACGGAACGGCATGCAGCTGGCGGTAAACGTCAAGCACAGCTTTGAGCCGCGCATCCAGAAGGTCAGGGAGTTCGTGCGCACGGGCGAGCTCGGGCGCTGGGTGGCGCTCGTGCCGATGCTGGCCGTGGCCTGGGTGCATCAGTTCGCGGTGCTCTTTATCCTGCTGTTGATGTATCTGGTCCGCTACATTCGGAGTGTCCGGGACCTGTGGCAGCCGGCACT
>JACZVB010000117.1 GCA_022572865.1 Chloroflexota bacterium
GAGGGATTAGAGACCTGATTTCAGGTTTTCAACTAGAGCCTGAACCTAAGCATGGTCAGACAGAGTACATTCACGAAGCTAGAAGCCAGCTAAATCAGCTCAAGAAAACTGGCATCGTCGCTGGACTTGGGTATAATCGTCATAGATCGGCTCGAACTACGCTACTTTCCTAACAGTCCACCCAGGAGCACACATGGAACGTCCCATCTTCAAACCCCCCGGCGCACCCATCGAGGAACTGGACACCCCTGCCCTGGTGGTAGACCTGGGTGCCTTAGAGCACAACTTAGAGACCGTCCATTCCTATTTTCGGGAGCGCCCCGCCAAGCTCCGCCCCCACGTGGAAGCCCACAGGTGTCCGGCCATCGCCCACAAGCAGCTGGCCTCTGGTGGCACTGTCGGCGGAATATGTGTAAATACCGTGGGGCAGGGTGAGCTTTTTGCCAGGAGTGGCTTCGACGATGTCTTCATCGCAAGCCAGGTAGTGACGCCCCAGAAGATCCGCCGTCTCTGCGCGCTGGCCCACCACGCAAGGGTCAGCGTCGCCGTGGACAATCCGAAGACCGCCAAGGCCCTATCGGAGGCTGCCTCGGCAGCCGGCGTGACCATCGACGCGGTAGTGGAGATCAACGCCCGGTCGGACCGCACCGGCATTGAGCCTGGGAAGCAGGCCGTCGGCCTGGCCAAGACCCTGGCCAAGAGCAGCGGCCTGAGGTTCGCAGGGTTCACCACTTACGAAGGGGCCGTTCCGGATGAAGACCCAGAGGCGTCGGCCCAGGGGTCCCGAAGGGTCGTGCAGAGGCTCCTGGACACCCGGGAGATGGCGGAGAAGGCGGGGCTTGAGGTCCATACGGCAAGCGCCGGCGGGACCCACAACTACGAGGTAGTGGGAGATATGGCCGGGGTGACGGAGGTTATCGCCGGTTCCTATGCCCTGATGGACGGCCGCTACCGCCCATCCCAGCCTCGACTACGACCGGCGGCCCGGGTCCTGGCCGTCGTCACCAGCCGCCCCGAGGCGGGGGTGGCCATCCTGGACACGGGGCAGAAGGCCATCGGTTCCGACGGTGGACTTCCATCGGTAGACGGGGGTCTGAACGCCCGGGTCGGGTCCCTGAGCGCCGAGCATGGGAGCCTCCAGCTGTTGGACGAATCGGCGGAGGGGCTGCAACCGGGCGATAAGGTATGGCTCATTCCCTGGGATATTGGCACTTGCGCCAATCTGTACGATTATGCCCATGCGGCCCGGAACGGCCGGTTAGAGGTGATATGGGACATCGGGGCACGGGGCCTCTATCGCTAAAGAGTTTTCGAGTACCGGGAGGGAAAGGTGGATAACTACAGGCCCAGCCCAGGCACCCCCATCGAGGAGCTGGACACACCCTGCTTGCTAATCGACCTGGATGCCCTGGACCATAACTACGCTCAGGTAGCCAGGACATACCGGGACACAAGCTGCAAAATGCGACAGCATGTGAAGAATATCAAAAGTCCCATGCTGGCCCATATGCAGATCCGGGCGGGGGGGACCAATGGCGGGGTGTGCGCCGCCAAGGTGGCCGAGGCCGAGGTGATGGTCGAGGGGGGCATCCACGACGTCTTCATCCCCAATCAGATAGTGAGCATCGATAAGATAGATAGGCTGTGCGCCCTGGCGAAGCAGGCAAAGATCACGGTGGCCGTGGACAGTCCTCAGAACGTCCGAGACCTCTCTGAAAGGGCGCGGGCCTATGATGTCACCCTGGGCGTCGTCATCGAGGTGGACACATCGATGGGAAGGGCCGGGACCAGAAATGCAGGCCAGGCGGTGGAACTGGCCAAGCTGGCCAGCGCCTCGCCGGGCATCGCGTTCAAGGGCGTGATGAGTCACCAGACCCTGTCCGGCAAGCCCGACCGGGAGACCCGGTTCATCGAGGGTCGGAAGTATATCCAGGCGTGTCTGGACGTGAAGGACGCCATCGAGGCCGCGGGAATCCCCGTGGAGGTGGTCTCATCCGGGGAGACGTTCTCCTACGATGTGGCGCCCACCATACCCGGGGTCACCGAGGTGGAGGGAGGGACATACGCCCTCATGTCCCACGGCTTCGACTACATGACCGACTTACAGGTGGCGGTGAAGGTCCTGGGCACGGTGATCAGCACGCCCCGGCCCGGTATGGCCATAGGGGACGTGGGAAGCAGGGCCCTGGCCTCGCCCGGCGGGGTGCTGCCCCAGCTGGACGACATGCCCGGAGCGAGGGTCGAGGCCCTTCACGAGGAGCAGATCGTCCTCCGATTCGAGGCCTCGTCCACCCTGGATTTAGGTGACAAATTCCTGCTCATCAGCGGCCAGCAGGACATCATGGTCAACCGCTGGGACCAGTATATAGCCGTTCGCAACGGCAGGGTCGAGGCGGTCTGGGACATCCCTGCCCGGGGGTGTCATAACTAGCCAATGTGGTTCAAGGGCAACATCCACACCCACACCAACAAGTCCGATGGGGACAGCGATCCCGAGCCTGTAGTCCGGTGGTACCGCCGAAACGGGTACGACTTTCTGGTGCTCACCGACCATAACCATCTGACCCTGCTGGACTATGGGTCCAAGAAGCGCAGGTTCCGCCGCCCCCTCATGATCCCGGGCGAAGAGCTCTCGGTGCGGATCAGTAACGGCGAGACCGCCATTCACCTGAACGGGATTGGGATCACCAGGATGGTGGAGCCCATCGACGCAGGGGATGTGGTATCGACGCTACAGGCTAACATTGACGCCGTCCGCAGGGCCGGTGGAATAGCATCCATCAACCACCCCAACTATACCTGGGCCTTCGACGACCGGCACATCGTTCGGGTCGAGGGCGCAAGCCTCCTGGAGATCTTCAACGGGAACCCCTGGACGAACACCTACGGGGTCGCCGGCCATCCAAGCCTCGAGGAGATCTGGGACCGTGTCCTCAGCGCCGGCAGGCCGATCTTCGGGGTCGCCGTGGACGACTCCCACCACTTCAAGGGCGATTTCAAGCCGGACATGTCAAACCCGGGCCGCGGGTGGGTGATGGTAGAGGCCCCATCCCTAGAGCCCGAGGCAATAGTGCAAGCCCTGGAGAAGGGCGATTTCTACTCCTCTACCGGCGTTGTCCTGGAAGACCTGGAAATTAGCGCTCAAGGTATCCACCTCAGGGTCAAGGCGGAGTGGTTCCCCCACTACGAAATAGCTTTCATCGGCAAGGGTGGCACGGTCTTATCTCGGGAGTACGGGCCAGAGGCCAGGTACGAGCTGCGGGGCGATGAAGGCTACGTCAGGGCCGAGGTCAGGTCTTCCGATGGAAGCAAGGCCTGGACCCAGCCGGTGTTCACTAAGCCTTAGTCCCCGGGCCCCGGACAGGTATTCACTAAGCCTTAGTCTCCGGGCCCCGGACAGGTATTCACTAAGCCTTAGTCCCCGGGCCCCGGACAGGTATTCACTAAGCCTTAGTCCCCGGGCCCAGGGCCGGTGTTCACTAAGCCTTAGTCTCCGGGCCCAGGGCCGGTATAAACCGGGCCTATTGACACCATCCACACCCCTCTTGGATAATAAGCAGCCGAGCCTGCCCCTCACCCGACAGGTCAAGCCTCCGCCTTGTGGGCGGTTCCCAGGCCGCTCAGGTCCGTTATGCCATACGGGAAGTCCGGATATTCCAAGCGCTCGGTCTTCACGATGGGCCTCCGTTCCACCCCGTGCTGTGAATGAGGGACCACTACTCCGTCTAAAACGTTTACCTTTACCTGGTGAGGACTCGGCATCTAATTTAGAGATGAAGGATTTTGGTGTGGGAAAACATCGAAATGATCGTGCCGGATGATGACCACCTTGAAGGTTGAAAGAAAGGTGGTCGCCCGCATTCCGACCCCCGGGGCGGAGTTCCGGATACTGTATTACACCAACAATCGGGACGAGCAGGAGCACCTAGCCCTGGTCGCTGGGGATGTCGCTGGTAAGGAGAACGTCCTTGTCCGGGTACACTCGGAGTGCTTCACCGGCGATGTCCTGGGCTCCCTGAGGTGCGACTGCGGCAGCCAGCTTGCCCGCTCCATGGAGCTGGTCTCGAAAGAGGGGCAGGGTGTAGTCGTCTATTTGCGGCAAGAGGGACGCGGCATAGGGTTGCCGGAGAAGCTTCGGGCGTACAACCTCCAGGACCTGGGCTACGACACCGTAGATGCAAACCTTCTGCTGGGTCACGATGTCGACGAGCGAGACTACGAAATAGCCGCCTTGATTCTCCAGGACATCGGTGTAGCGTCGGTCCGCCTTTTAACCAACAACCCTTCGAAAATAGATGGGCTGCGAAAGTTCGGCATCCGGGTGACTTCCCGAGAGACCCTCGAATCGTTAATAACCAACGAAAACAGTGACTACCTCCGGACCAAGGCGATGCGGATGGGCCATCTGCTGGACCTGGAAGAGTTGCCCGAATCGAAGCCGCCGGGGCCCAATGGGACAGGCCCCATTCTCCAAGAGGTCCTGGCCCACAAGAATCAAACCGGCCTCCCCTTTGTGACCCTGACCTATGCTCAGAGCCTGGACGGCTGCATCGCCCGCACCCCTGGAAAGCCGATGCGTCTCAGCGGCCCCGAATCGAGGGCCATGACCCACGGCATACGGGCGGTACACGATACGATTCTGGTAGGTATCGGCACCGTTATCACCGATAACCCCAACCTCACGGTCCGCCTGGCCAAGGGCGCCCAACCTCAGCCGGTGATCCTGGACAGCAACCTGAGGTTCCCCCTTAACGCCAATCTGTTGAATAACCGTAAGCTATCGCCCTGGATCGCCACCACGGAGCAGGCCCCCAGGGAGCGGAGGATCGCGCTTGAGAGGGCCGGGGCGCGGGTGATCTGTCTTCCATCTAACAGCAAGGGCTGGGTGGACCTGCCGGCCCTGATGGAGTTCCTGGCCGGAGAATCGGTCGGGAACCTCATGGTGGAAGGCGGGGCCAGGGTCATAACAAGCTTCTTCTCGGAGCGTCTGGTGGACCACATTGTCCTTACGGTTGTGCCCGTCGTTCTGGGCGGGATGAGGGCAGTGAAACACCTGGAAGGGCTCCGGGCCGGATGCCCCCGTCTGATAAACCCGGGCTACCAGAGGCTGGGTGAGGATATGGTGGTCTGGGGCAGCCCCGACTGGCAGGAAGCCCAACCGGACTGAGGAGATGAGGCAAGCAAGCCTGTACTTTACCGCCCCTTATCAGGTCGCCATCGAAGAAGCCCCACTCCGGCCCCCCACCAAAGAAGAGGTGCTGGTCGAGACCCTGGTATCGGCCATCAGCCCCGGCACCGAGATGCTGGTCTACCGGGGCCAGGCGCCTGCCGACCTGCCTGTCGACGAGACCATTCCCGCCTTGCGGGGAGGGTTCGATTTCCCGATGAAATACGGCTACGCTCTGGTCGGAAGGGTCGTCAAAGCAGGCCCGAACCCAGGACCCCACAGGGAGGGGGACCTGGTGTTCTCCTTTCATCCCCACGAGAACCGCTTCACATCAAGCCCCCAGGAGCTACTCCCCGTTCCCGCCGGCATCTCTCCCGAGGACGCAGCCTTCCTGGCGAACATGGAATCAGCCGTCAACTTCGTGATGGATGGGCGTCCGGCCATAGGGGAGCAGGTGGCGGTATTCGGGCAGGGGATAGTGGGGCTGCTGACCACGGGCCTGCT
>JACZVB010000118.1 GCA_022572865.1 Chloroflexota bacterium
GGGAGGGGCGAAAATTCGAGTAATCCGACTTCAACTGTTTACAAAAAGCCGCCCAAAGGCGACTTTTATCTAGAATGTAGTGTATCAGGAGCCAGCCAGAGGTCAAGCAGCCAGCATCTTGGACATTTTCAGCCAACCCAAACGGCTCAACGTCGTTGAGCCGTTGGAAAAAAACTGTAGAAGTTTAACTTCTACAGGACCTCAGAAACCCTCATCCACCATCTCCTGTATATGCCCGTATCCAGGCATCATCGTGATTCTGGGCGACAGCCCGCCTTCCTTTTTCAATCGCTGAAAGAATCTCCATCTTTGCAGGGAGTTGCATGGTGAGGCCTCGTGAAAAGAGGTGATGCCCAGGGAGACGTACCTCTCCGATGCCTGCCGCACAGCCTCGGCCATCTCCCCGGCCCGGGTTGTCGTCCCGAGCCTCTCCTCGAGCCAGTCATCCAACTCGATGAATAGGCCATTAGGCTCGCCGGTCTCCAGGTCACGCTCTATCACCCCGGCCTCGGGCTCGGGTGTTTCGATGGTGATCCCGGCCAGGCCCATAGCGAAGCTGTTCAGCACGCAGGCGTGCCCAGAGCGATGTGTCAGCTTCACGGGATGGCCCTTGGTGGCCCCATCCAGGTCCCACCTGTTGGGGTGACGCCCTTCAGCCAGGTAGAACTCGTTGTAGCCCGTGGCCCTGACCCACTGGCCTTCGGGGGTCCCCCGGGCCCTCTGGGCGATGGCGTCCCGGATCTCTGCGATGGACTTCACCGCCTCCGGGCCGCAATCGACGCTGATCAGGCTGGAGGCGTAGGCCAGGAAATGAGTGTGGGAGTCGATGAAGCCCGGCACCACGGTCCTGCCCCGACAGTCCAGGATGATCGAGCCCCTGTCCTCCGAGAGGCTTTCGTCCAGCCCCGGGTCGACGCGAAGTATTCGCCCGTCCCTGCACACCACCGCCCCGGCCCGTGGGCAGCGGGGGTCCATGGTCAGGACGTTGGCGTTGTGAAGGACCAGGTCTCGGGGCTTGGTCATGGGCCACCGGTCTCCGTGTGCTCGTTACTTCGTTAATCATATCACCCGCGCCATCTCTCTCCGCTTCAGCGCTGCCCGCCGGGACAGGCCTCGGCCTGATGGTGAGGGGCTGTGCCTAAATTCATTGTATCTCCGGCACTGAGGGTGTATATTCCCAGGGCGTCCAGGAAGTCCACGGCCAGTGATCTTTTTCACTCTGCCCAAATCAAACAGTTCGGCCCGTCCACCCCGCTCGACCTAAAATGACACCCTTGAGAAGCCTTTGGATTTAAGCGAGGACACAGCCCAGCCAGCACATTCACAGGAGGCCGCCCTCCAGGAGGATGATGGGAATACCCTGGCCGGCAACCTGAGCCGTGCCCGAATCGCCGTCATCCTGGTGGGGGTCCTGTTAAGCCTCTTTCTCGCCGCGCTGGACATGACGATAGTGGCCACGGCCCTGCCCAGGATAGTGGCCGATCTGGGTGGGATCAGCCAGATCTCCTGGGTGGTTACCGCCTACCTGGTGATGTCCACCACCCTGGTGCCCGTGGTCGGCAGGGCCTCGGACATATACGGTCGCAAGCCGCTGTTCATCATAGGGATCCTCATCTTCCTTGCGGGCTCTATCCTGAGCGGCCTATCCCAGAACATGCTGCAGCTGATATTGTCCCGTGGTGTTCAGGGAGGCGGGGCCGCGTTCCTCATGGCCAACGTGTTCACCGTGGTGGGGGATATCTTCCCACCGGCGGAGAGGGGTAAATGGCAGGGTTTGATGGGCGCCGTCTTCGGGATATCCAGCATAATCGGCCCTCTGGCCGGTGGATACCTCACCGACAATCTGAGCTGGCGCTGGATATTCTACGTCAACATACCCGTGGGCCTCGCCGCCCTTGTGGCCATCATCCTGGCCATGCCTTCTTTCAGCAGCAGGAGGGCGCAGCAGAGAGTGGATTACCTGGGGGCCGGGGCCCTGGTCGGCACCCTCATCCCGCTGATGCTGGCCCTCTCCCTGGGCAACCAGACCTATGCGTGGGCCTCGGTCCAGGTTATCGGGCTTCTGGTCTTCTCCGCGTTCATGTTCGTCGCCTTTCTGTTCATCGAAAAGAGGACTCCGGAGCCGATCCTCCCCCTCTCCCTCTTCCGCAATCCGATATTCGCAGTGGCCTCCACCGCCACATTCCTGACGGGGATGGCGATGTTCGGCGCCATCCTGTTCATTCCCCTGTTCGTGCAGGGAGTCAACGGAAGCTCTGCCACCAACTCGGGCCTGGTCCTGACCCCCATGATGCTGGGGGCTGTGGTGAGCAGCACCATCTCCGGACAGATACTGTCCCGTTGGAGCCATTACAGATATCTCGCCCTGGCCGGCATGGTTCTGCTGACCATCGGCATCTCCCTCATGGTGATGCTGGACCGGGGCACCTCCAACGCCGAGGTGGCCAGGAATATGGTCATCATCGGGCTGGGCCTGGGTGTCAGCTTTCCCGTATTCACCATAGTGGTGCAGAACGCCTTCCCCTATGGCCTGATGGGGATGGTCACCGCATCGATCCAGTTCTTCCGCAGCATCGGAGGGGCCCTGGGAGTGGCGATAATGGGGGCGCTGCTGGCATCCAGGCTGTCGGGCAACCTGCTGTCTAATCTATCGGATGAGGCCCGAGATGCCCTTGGACCCGAGCGCCTGGCCGAGATCCAGGAGCCCAACGCCCTGATCAACCCCCAGGCCCTGGAGGGCTTGAAGAACCACTTCGCCGACATGGGAGAGGAGGGTGCGGCCCTCCTGGAGTCCGTTCTCATCGCCATGCAGGACGCTCTGGCGGACTCTCTACAGGGCGTGTTCTTAATCGCCGCCATCCTTGCGGGGCTGGCCATCATAGTCGTGGCGTTTCTCAAGGAGATCCCGTTGAGAAAGGCCCACTATCCATCGCCAGAGCCCCAAATCGAACCCAGTCCTGAATCCCCGGGGCCGGCCTAACGGGACCACACGGGTTTGGGGAGCCGAGACCGAGGCGTTCCAACAAGGCTCATGGATAATGGGAAGGGTGAGGGTCTTGATAGAGGCCCTAAACCTTACGATAGATTTGGCCGTCGGACTCCTTGAACTCCCGCGCCTTCTCCTCCATCCCCAGTACAAGGGCTTTCTCCGGCGCCAGCCCTTTGCGCTGAGCGTATTCACGAACGTCCTGGGTGATCTTCATAGCGCAGAATTTGGGGCCGCACATGGAGCAGAAATGGGCCAGTTTGGCCCCCTTGGCCGGCAGGGTCTCGTCGTGAAAGCCCCGAGCCGTCTCAGGGTCCAGGGCGAGATTAAACTGGTCTTCCCAGCGAAACTCAAAGCGCGCCTTGGATAGGGCGTCGTCCCACTGCTGGGCCATAGGATGTCCCTTGGCCAGATCGGCTGCATGAGCGGCGATCTTATAGGTGATGACGCCAGTCTTGACGTCCTCTTTATTGGGCAGCCCCAGATGCTCCTTGGGGGTTACGTAGCAGAGCATCGCCGTGCCGTACATGCCTATCATCGCTGCGCCGATGGCCGAGGTGATATGGTCGTACCCGGGAGCGATATCCGTGACAAGGGGCCCGAGGGTGTAGAAGGGGGCTCCCTTGCAGAGCTGGTCCTGGCGGTCCATGTTTTCCTTGATCTTGTGCATGGGCACGTGGCCCGGCCCCTCGATCATCACCTGGACATCGTGCTGCCAGGCCACCTCAGTCAGCTCTCCAAGCGTCTCCAGCTCCCGGAACTGGGCCTCGTCGTTGGCATCGGCGATAGAGCCTGGCCGGAGGCCATCGCCGAGGGAAAAGGCGATGTCGTAGGCCCGCATGATCTCACAGATCTCTTCGAAGTTGGTGTAGAGGAAATTCTCCTGGTGGTGAGCCAAACACCATGCGGCCATGATTGAGCCGCCGCGAGAGACGATGCCGGTGACCCGGGTGGCGGTTAAGGGGATGTATCGAAGAAGCACACCGACGTGAATGGTAAAGTAGTCCACTCCCTGCTCCGCCTGCTCGATGAGGGTATCCCGATAGATATCCCACGTGAGGGCTTCGGGGTCGTCTCCCACCTTTTCCAGGGCCTGGTAAATGGGCACCGTTCCCACGGGCACGGGAGAGTTGCGGATGATCCACTCCCGCGTTGTGTGAATGTTAACGCCGGTGGAGAGGTCCATCACGGTATCGGCTCCCCACTTGGTGGCCCACCTCATCTTCTCTACCTCCTCCTCGATGGAGGAGCCGAGGGCCGAGTTGCCTATGTTGGCATTTATCTTGACCAAGAACTTGCGGCCTATGATCATGGGTTCGCTTTCGGGGTGGTTGACGTTGGCGGGGATTATAGCCCTGCCCGAGGCGACCTCCTGCCGGACTAACTCGGAGTCCACGGCTTCCCTCAGGGCTACAAACTCCATCTCCGGGGTGATGATCCCCCTGCGCGCGTAATGCATCTGGGTGACGGTCTTGTTTGCCTTGGCCCTCAGCGGACTACGCTGAAAGGCCGGAAAGTCCCCGGAATTGTCGCGACCACCGTTACTGCGCCGGCCATTATCTACCGGCTGCACCTCCCTCCCTTTGCACTCCTCCACATCGTTCCGTTCCAGAATCCAGGGCCTGCGCAGCGCGGGCAGTCCTCTGCGCACATCGGTATCGACGGCAGGGTCGGTGTAGGGGCCGCTGGTATCGTAGACGCCGAGGGGAGGATTCTTCTCATCGCCCAAGCGTCCTGAGGTAGGGGTGAGGTCGATCTCACGCACGGGCACGCTGAGTCCTTCCCGGGATCCACTAAGATATACCTTCCTACTCGACGGCCAAGCCGATGAAGAATCGAGTTTAGACTTGTTTTGGGACATTCACGAACCTCCTCTAATATGAAACTGGCCGCCAGCAAAGCTGACGGCCAGTTAAATCCATTCCTTCATGGGCCGATTCCCTACGCTGGTATTGTCCAGATCAGGTTTTGGGGGTCGGCAACGGATCCAGTCACCCTCTCAGCCGGAATCACTCCAGCTCCCCCAAGCTAGCTATTCAGTTGTAAATCCTGACAGGATATTATCACCACACAGAACGTA
This sequence comes from Chloroflexota bacterium, assembly GCA_022572865.1. The sequence goes on from JACZVB010000118.1 coordinate 5,067, forward strand.
TATCAATGGCCTCCAAAGCCCGTCTGCCCGTGATACAATGTGCCCGCCGCTCCGCCACCAGGCCCTATGAGATTTGGGAGCAGATAGGAGCAGGGAATTCCACCCCATCGGAGGAGGGTTCAAGATGTACGTCATGATACGGCACGCAATTATCAAGGAAGAGGCCATGTCAGCCGTGAAAGAGGGCTATGAATCGAACATCAAGGGGCCCGTGGTAGCATCCCCGGGCAACAGGTTCTTTTGCGTCCTCAACAGCGTAGACATGGAGAGGAAGGTCCGCCAGATGACCGGCTGGGACTCCAAGGAGGACTGCGACCGCTACATGAAGGAGACATACCCGGCGATTCGAGAAAAGTGGGGGTGGGTCTTCGATGAGAAGCCCGTGTCCTCTTTCTGGGAGATCAAGTGGCCCGGGAAGATACAGTTCGACCCCTCGCGTCCCCTGGGCTCGGGGCTGTATATCAGGACCAGCCGGTTCAAATTCAAGCCCGAGGGTATGGCCGCCGTCATCAAGGGTTACGACGAGGATGTGATAGCCCCGGTGGTGAACTCCAAAGGCAACCGGTTCATTTTCGTGCTCCCATCC
>JACZVB010000119.1 GCA_022572865.1 Chloroflexota bacterium
TGCAAAGCTCATGCAGACCACTACTGGAAAGGCTCCGTGACCGTTCCGTGGCCATTTGGAAAAAGCCGAGACCCCTGGCTAGTGTCAGGGGCCTCAATTTAGCTACGAAAACTGGTGAGCCGTGGGGGATTCGAACCCCCGACACCCGGATTAAAAGTCCGGTGCTCTACCGCTGAGCTAACGGCTCTCGAGACAACTATAGCCAAGTCCATCCTCGGGCGTCAATTGCCGCAGGGGCCTCGGGTCTCACTCTGCGTGGAATGGTCCGGGATACGGGTCAGAGGGGGCGCTGGGCGGGTTGGTATACGGGCTGACCGAGATGGTTAACTTCCTGGTGGAAGCTGTTCCGCCGAATTCAACTGGAGAGGTATTTCAGTAGCAACATGGGTTGCTTAGAGAATGTGTAGTATGGTCAAGCCATGTCTAAGGCGTTTGTTTACCGCGCAGCATTTATTCTACTTATATTACTGGGTGTTGCTGGATTTTTCATCATTGATGCCTGGCGAGTAAACGGAGGCCTCTCTTCGAAATACTTCCTCGCCGCATTCGGGGTGGCCTTGCAGCTTTTTAGTCTGCCATTTTTAGGAGCAGCTTTTATAAATCAAAAGGCGAACATCAACCCCCGTACGTACCTGATGATCGTCTCGGGGATTGTCGGGGGCATTATAGTCGTTGCGGATTTTTTCATAGTGGATTTCCTGATTTCCCAAGATTTGCACCCGGGCGTAATCTTAGGCGCCGGAATAGGTTCCCTTGCGATATTTGCTTCGCCAACCCTGGTGGTTACAAGGAAGGGCAATTTGGAATGGCTACATAAGAATGGCGACGCCGTCGTTATAGCTGTGGCAGTCGTCTTTATCGTCGCGGGGCTCGCCTGTCAAACCGCCAGCGTTTTCGTTGCCTAATTAGCCTCATCCATCCAGCGCCTGGGTTTAACCCTCCTCAGTATCAGCCCCTCCTCGCCGTAGATTGTGATCCGGGCCCTGGGGACAGGGGCTGGCATCAAGGAGTTCGTCAGAAGGGGCTATAGTGCGAGGGCGCAGGGTTGGTGGCCGGGCCTAAAAAGCCTGGCCGAGACCCGCTCCGTCTTGCGTCCAATAAGGGCTGCGCTCCGCTAACGGTTCTTTCCGCGAAGAAGGCGACCCTGAGGATGGGGTTTAACCGCCGTCCACGAAGATAACGCCGCCGTTTGTGGTGTTCAACCGCTTTGGCAGTATCGCTTGATATTCAGGAGAGCTGTACCATTCCTTGGCCTTGGCAAGGCTCTCGAACTCAATTGCTACCACGGCCGCGGGAGACCAATCGCCGTCCATAACTTCAATCTTGTTGCCGCCGCCCAGAAGTTTGCCGCCGTATTTCGCCAGGGTAGCTCCAGCTAGCTGCTGGTATTCCCCGAAACCGGCTGGGTCGTTAATGCTCTGAATTGACGCAAAAAGCCAAGCTGCCATTGGTATCCTCCTTGTTATTCCCCAATAGTTACACGTCCGAGGGTGTAACTTCCCTGTTTGCCCACTCGCTCATGGACACTTCGTAGTTCTTGGTATTGACGTAGCTCACCGGTTGCATGACGAACAAACCGTATGCTGCCCGGTCAATATGTGGAAACTGCATTTCCGGTATTACACTGAGTTCCCCGAGCAAACAACCCTCGGGGGTGCGTGAACTATAGAACGACATCCTGAGCGTGTCAATTGGCATCCGATTCGCTAAAGTGGCCCACTCTGACGGAATATCCATCCATCGGGCGTCAGGGAGCCGCCGAAGGTTTTCTCATTCAGGCATGGGCCCTGATAGAAAGGGAAACAGGCGTGATCTATGGCGAGGCCCGATTATATTAGTCGGCGTACTTCTTGCCGATTTCGTCCAGGCCGGCGTTACCCAGGTCTTCCGGAGTCATGCAGATACGGACCCTAATCCGCGCATTGAAGTTTAGAAACCAGGGTTCGGCAAGGCCTGGAATGTCAGACGCCTTCGAAACATCGACCACCAAGACCGCACCTCGCTCGCCATCGTCTTCCGAGAAATATGCAGCCTCGGGCTTAGTGTCCTCCATTGCCTGCCGGATCTTTTCGCCTACCGTGCCGTTCTTCACCAGTGTGTTGAAAGGCTCGATGGGAAAGTTAACGTGCATGAGCATCCGCATGGTCTCCTCCTTATGAACTGATCTCAAATGCTTGCAGAATCGAATACAGAATCGATAAAACCTGGACAGTCTACGGACATGGTCCCTTCCTCGGATGCATGGTAGTCTCAGCCAGAAACACTGTCAAACATCCCCTTGATCTAACAAGACGGCCCCTCGGCGGCACTAGTTAACTTTTGGCGGGCAACAGGACCAGATACAGGAACCCGTCGGCCTCTTTCGTGTCGTAGGCACTGTACCCGGCATCGACCATCTCGGGGTCCATGTCTCGGACGATAACGTACTTGTGGAGAGGCTTACTGGGGGTAGAGTAGCCGGGGCAAGGGGAACTCACCTCGGCGGGGCTACAGGCCGCCGCCAGGGCGAGACAGGGGAACCCCTTTCTTACACTCGGGGCACTGGTCTGGGGGATAGGTTGGAATGGCCAGACGGTAGCAGCTAAATAGGGGAGTCCTCAGGTCCAGGTCGCCATCCGAGCGATCGATGAGCACCCCAGCCCCTAGAACGTGGCCTCCAGCTTGCCTGGCAGCGTTTATCACCTCCCGGACAGAGCCTCCGGTCGTAAGGATATCGTCGACGACCAGTACCATCTCGTCCCTCACGATGGATAGGCCCCGGCGGAACACCCTTGTCCCGTCCACCCGCTCTGCATAGATACCCCTCACCCCGAGCTGCCGTGCTAACTCAAAGGCCAGGATGACCCCTCCCAGTGTGGGACCGGCGACTACTTGAACGCCGCTTTCCCGGTAACGGTCTGCTATTAAACTGCACAGCCGCTCTGTATGGGAAGGGAACTGGAGCAGGCGAAACTTCTCCAGATAGGTGGGGGAGTGGAGGCCTGAGGTGAGAAGGAAATGGCCATGCAAGACGGCCTTGGCCTCCTCCAATATCTTCTCTATCTCGTCAGGCAGCATAGACGCCTTCAAGCAGAGGGATCAGCTGCTTCCTTTCGTATCCGACTAGGCGTGCTAAACATCAGGGGGTAAGGTCAACCTCCCCGGAGAACGAATCGACTATTCCGAGTACTCCCAAGGGCCAGTAGGAGATCCAGGCTTTGCCCACGATGTCGGAGCGGGGTATCGAGCCAAAGAATCTGGAATCGTTGCTTCGGGTCCGGTTGTCCCCCAGCACGTAGTAATGAGCCTCGGGCACCTCCACCAGGGTTAGGCTTGGCGGGGCCCCCTGGATATGGGGCTCGCTTACCGGGAAACCATTTACATACAGAATCCCTGTTTTGATCTCCACCGTGTCCCCGGGTAGGCCGACGATGCGCTTGATGAGCCGGTCCGGGGGTGGAAAGGGCGCCTTGATGATCACCACGTCCCCCCTCTCAGGTTCGCCGAAGATGAAGAATTTGGAGTCGTCGTCGGCCTCGTAGAAAGGGATGAACTTGGAGACGGAGCCCATGTCCAGGGACATGTAAGCCGCTTTGTTGACTATTAAGTGCTCTCCGGAATGGAGGTTGGGTTCCATGCTGGCGCCGAAGACTTGAAAGTTCTGCACCAGGGTCTGAACGACGAAGAATAGTGCTGCGGCCAGGACCAGGGTCTTAATGATGTCGAAGAAAAGCTGTCTCATTTCCAGTCTAAGGACAGGAGCTTACCCACCCGAGGGAACCATAGCTCCACGCTGTTTTGATTATACTTGACCCCCTCTGAGCTGTCATCTGAAAGCGGGATGGGGTTAGACCTGCGGGATAGAAGGTGGCCTTCATATCCCGAGGCTCACCCTTGAATCTTGGGAACTTTCTACAGTAGTTCGTCGTCTGTATGTATTGAACGATAGAACCGAGGGTATTTTCAGAAGGCTTTCACTGGTTATAAGGAGGCATCATGTTAGTAAGGAAGCGAAAAATATTGCTCATCGGGCTGGTGCTGATGGCGGTCGTGGCGCTGGGAGCGGCCTGTGGGTCTGGCAGCGGTGGCCTGGAAGAGGGCGTACCCCAGACATCGGGCTTCTTGCCTGCTTCATCCAGCTTCCCCGGGACTGTGGGGCTGAGCACGTCTTCACTACAAAGCTCGGGAACATTGGTCCAGGGTGGCATATCTGTAACTGGAACGGGCACTGTGACCGTGTCCCCGGACGTGGCGATTCTGGTCCTTGGGGTGGAGGCCCGGAGGGACACCGTGGCCCAGGCGAGAGAGGATGCAGCGGGAGCTATGGAGGGGATCGTCCAGGTACTGGAAGCTAACGGGATAGCAGAGAAGGACATCAAGACTCAGTTCCTCTCTATACAGCCGCTTTATAATTTCAGAACGGAGACGCCGCAGCTGGAAGGTTTCCGGGTGACCAACATAGTGAGAATAAAGATCAGAGACCTGGAAAACGTGGGTGGCATCATCGACCAGGTTGTTGAGGCCGGTGGGGACCTGACCCGGATTCAAAGCATAGGCTTCAGTGTGGATGACCCGGCTCCCCTGCAGGCCGGCATGAGGGCTCTGGCTGTTGAGGACGCGCTGGCCAAGGCCCAGCAGCTAGCTGTTCTGACGGGGGTGGCCCTGGGCAGACCCATCTCTATCGTCGAAGGCGGCGGGGGCGCTCCGGTGTTCGATACGGTGGTCAGGTCGCTAGCCCTTGCAGAGGGGTCTTCTGCTCCTACTTCGATAAGCCCGGGAGAGATCGAGATGAGCCTGAACGTAAGCATCGTCTTCGCCATCGAGTGAACGGCCGGCCCGGGCCTTCCTTGCAATTGGGGGAGCAGACTGTTGCTAGTCGGCTTCCCCAATTGCTAAAATGGCATACTAGAGGCCTCGAGGATGATTCTATGGCCTTCGAAGATAGGTGGTTCAAACGTGGTACTGAGCGATAAGACGATAAAGGAAGAGATAGCCAGGAAGCGGATCATCATCGATCCGTTAGATGTGCGGGACATCCAACCGGCAAGCGTTGATGTGCACCTGGATAATAAGATCCTGGTCTTTCGGAATTCTCGAAAGCCGTACATTGACATCCGGCAGGATACAACTGACCTGACTGAGCTCCAGATAATAGAGGATGACCAGCCTTTTATTCTTCATCCCGGGGAGTTCGTCCTGGCCAGCACCCTGGAGAACATACAGGTCCCTGACGATATCGTTGGCCGTTTGGAGGGCAAGAGCTCTCTGGGGCGGATCGGGCTACTGATACACTCCACGGCCGGGTATGTAGACCCGGGGTGGAAAGGTCATCTGACCCTGGAGCTGAGCAACGTAGCTAACCTCCCCGTCACCCTGTACTCCGGCATGAAGATAGGGCAGATCTCCTTTCTCCGCCTATCCAGCCCTGCCGATAACATCTACGGTTCTAAGAACCTTGGGAGTAAGTATCAGGGTCAGACCGGGCCCACGGCCAGCCGAATTCACAGGGACTTTCAGGGGAACTCCCAGGGAGAGGAAAGAGATTAAGAATCTATGAGAACCGTGACACCCTTATCGATAAGTTTTTGTTAGAAGGTCTAAGGCTCTCACCTCGGTCCCTGGCACTATCATGAACTATATGGAGTACTCCCTCTCTCTGGCGCG
>JACZVB010000120.1 GCA_022572865.1 Chloroflexota bacterium
TGGCATGGTGCCGCCTGATAGTATGGCCACGCACCGGCGGAGTCCCTGGACGAGCTGGTCCGGGTCACCAGGCCCTGAATACGGGTGGGTGAGGATTTGGTGGTGACCCCGTCTTCAGGTGCGGGGCAGAGGGCGGAGCCTAAGGTGTTGCGGATGCTGAGGCCTGGTCACGCCCACTGAGATATTCGCTCAAGGCGGGGGCAGTACCCTCCGAATCCGAAGCCTCAGGCTCCGATCCCTCAAGTGAGGAATCCTGGAACATGACCTCGTCGCCCGAGAAGACTTCGGTGGAGATTAGGGCCATGAGCATTACAAACAGAATCAGGATAATCAAGATCCACCGGACCTGATTCACTATCCCACTTCCTCTTACACTCATCTCAATCCCTCCCATCTGTGATTCGGGGACTCATCGAGCGCCCCCCGAATCTATTCCACCTACTACTTCGATAATAAGTATCCTCTTATTCTCTAAGGCGGTCATCATCCTTTGGGGTGAATTCAAGGGTGAGGAAAGGGCTAGCCCGTCGTGGTGGAGGTCCAGGGCGGGGAAGGCTACCTGGTGACGGTGATATCGGCGTCGTAGGTTGAGCTGCCGATGGTCACCGATGGGGCGATGGTGACGCCCACCGTAGAGGGAGTATCAGCCGTAAGATTGACTGAGGTGGTCTGTCCCGATCCCGTGGATGCACCCGAGGTTACCGTCACGTCCACGATATAGGTATCAGTGATGTCGCACTCCACCCGCACGTTGATGCTGGAGATGGTGTCCGAGGCTGCGATGTCATACTGCTGCGCCTGGCAGTGGGGCACGGTGTCGTTCCCCCCGCCCAGGGCCTTTGTGGTGCCGGTGATGGACGCGGCAAACACGCCGGTAGATGCCAGGACCAGCAAGGCTAACAGTATGCCTATTATCTTCATGATTTATTACCTAGGGCGAGGCCGGCTTGAGGGGCACCGCTCCAGTTGCCCAGGTATTGCTTATGCCGAGGGTCCACGACATTGTGACCGTAGTCGCGCCCGATTCACTGCTCCCGGCGCCGGCGGTTCCGCCTGAGGCCAGGCTCCAACGCTGAGTCTGGTCTGCCCCCACGGTGCGCGATCCACCACCACCGACGGCCACTGCGTCAACCACCGCTTCTCCTGATGCGCTCGTCACGTCCACCGTCGGGGAAGTCGATGTACCCGAGGCGAAGACATCTGTCCCGAGAGGCGTAGTCTGGTGCACCTCTGTCCACGAGGTGGCGCCACCAACCGTTTGCGTCTTAGAGGGCAGGGTCACCACGACACTGTTTGTACCCGTCGCAGGTGCGACCCGGTACCAGAGCTCTGTCCTGGTGGAAGTGCCGTTGCTCAGGGCTCCGATGAGGGCTAAGTCTTGACCTGCATAGGTGACGCCGGAGACCACCGTGGCGCCCTTGGTCTCGATTCCCACTACGATGATGCGATTGGTCCCGCTAGACCCTACGGTATGGCTCCAACTGAGGCTGGTAGTGTTTCCATTAGCAGACGAGGCAGCATCAAAGGCGACCGGGACACTTCCTACCGAGTAAACAACCGATACAGTAGCCACCTTGTAGTAAGCGACCACCGGGCCGTCCATGGTGATGGCCTGGTTGTAAGTGCCCGAAGTCGAGGATAGGGTTCCGGAGCCGCTGTCCAGGGTGGCCCCCGCCCCGTCTTTAAGGGTGATGGTTACATCGACGTTCCCACTCACCTTGGTCCCCCCCACCGTCATGCTAGTGACCTCGTCGCTGACGAGTGTCAGGTCTGAGGACTCTTGACGGGTGACGATGGCAGAGGCCCCGCTCCAGTCCTGGGTGTAGGTGATGGCGTTGTCGGTCCCGGTGTTCTGGAGGGTCTGTGTCGTTACGGTGATAGAGGCGGCGAAGACCTGGGTGGTGAAGACGACGGCCAGCAGGGCCACCAGGCCCAGTACCCACCAGGCCCGCCGGTCTTTACCGTTATTAGCCGGTTTACGCCACTTACGCTGGTGCCTCTTCTTCGTTAAGGGCATACCGTTCACCTCTCCTGGCACACCGCCACAACCTCTTTACGCTGACAACCTTTTCATTCAAGGGTATTGTCTCCAGATTGTGAAACCGGCACATCACCCTTTGGAGTGAACTCAAGGGTGAGGAAAGGGCTAGCCAGTTGCTATAGAGGGCCGGGGCCGGGCAGGAGGGGGGGCTCGATTTTCTGTGACGGTGTATCGTTTTACCCGCGTTAGTGGAGGCCAAAGGCTATAATAGCCGGCATACGTCTATAAGGGTGATGCGAGGAGGAGCTAGTATGCCAACGATTATCGATAGAGAGAACGTTCAACGGCTTCTAAAAAACGGGGCGCAGCTAGTGGATGTCCTGCCGGAGAACGACTACGAGCAAGACCACCTCCCGGGAGCGATCAATATCCCACTCCCTATACTGGACCGGAATTCGGTCGCCAATCTCGATCGGCGCCGCCCTGTGATCGTCTACTGTCACGACGTGCTGTGAGACCTGAGCCCAAGGGCCGCGTGGCGACTCGAAACCCTCGGCTTTACAGAGGTCTACGATTATTTCGATGGCAAAGCGGACTGGGCGGTTGGCGGACTGCCCAGAGAGGGGAAGGCGGCCCGGGTCATCGATATTGTCCGGCAGGATATTCCGACATGCGCCCTCGGGGACAGGCTCGGGGACATAAGCGAGAAGGTCTCGTCCGCTGGCAAGAACGTGTGCGTTGTGCTCAATGACGAACAGATCGTACTTGGACGCGTACGCGGCAAGGCGTTCGACGGCGACCCGGATACGAAAGTCGAGGACGCCATGCGGTCTGGACCAGCCACGATCCGACCTGACGTCTTTTTACACGACATCGGTCCGCGTATGCACGATCGTCGTGTCGGAAGCTACATCGTGACCACTGCCCTGGGACGATTCGTAGGGATACTGTATCGAGATGACGCTGATCGGGCGTTGGATGATCAGGTGAAACGGGGCCATTAGGCCTTGTCAGGCCCTAAATCGGGTTGGAGTATCCCAGGAGATGGGGATGGGTGGCTCGGGCGTAGCCCTTAGGATTAGTGTCTCTGACAAAACCGGCATTTATGTCATTCTGAGGAGTCCCGATCCCGACGTAGTCGGGAGGACGACGAAGAATCTCAGTGTAATGCCTAGACCCTTAGTCCCGATAAAAACGGGACTAAGAATCGCCCATGAGGCTTACCAGCCGCGCCACCGAGAATGAGAACCATCCTTACCGTTCGTGGTGAGCCTGTCGAACCATGAGCGGTAAGAGTCGCCTGCCCTTCGATCCTTCGGCCTTGCTCAGGACAGGCAAGCTCAGGACGAACGGGCTATTTTCATATCGGTGACAACAAAAGGACGTTACTAATGGGACTAAGCACCGCGCTCTCTACTTCACCAACTGCTTCAGGTCTGTGGACTCATCGGCAAGCTGTTTCTCGTCCACCCGCACCTTCTGGCCGATGAGGGTCCTGGTGGGTCTCAGATCCTTGAATCGGTTCACCACCAGGGCGGCGAGGACAAGACCGTCGTCCATGAAGAAGGCGGTGAATTTCTGCTCTTGCGGGTCGCCACGGTAGACTATGTGGTCCCACTTGACGGCGTGGCCCAGGTACTGGATGTTCAGGTCGTACTGGTCGGACCAGAAGTAGAGGAGCGGGGCGTAGGGCTCCTGGCGGCCCAGCATGCTGCGTGCGGCTGCGGCTCCCTGATTGAGGGCGTTGTCCCAGTGCTCGACCCTCAGCCTCTGCCCCAGGCCCGGGTGCCACCAGCTGGCGACGTCCCCAGCGGCAAAGATGTTGGGCAGGCTGGTCCGGCAGTATTCGTCTACCAGGATGCCGTTATCGACCTCTATCCCCGTGCCATCGACCAGCCGGGTCTGGGGGGCGACCCCAACGCCTATCACCACCAGATCACAGTCGATGGAGGCCCCGGAGCTGGTGATGACCCGCTCTGCCCGCCTGTGGCCCTGAATCTCCGCTATGCCCTCGGACAGGCGCAGGTCTACCCCATGGCCCCGGTGGATGCCGGCATATATCTCGCCCAACTCATCGCCCAGGACGTGGCGCAGGGGCACGGGCTCTATCTCCAGCAGGGTGACATCCAGCCCTTTCATCCGGAGTGATGCCGCCACCTCGGACCCGATGAATCCTGCGCCCACCACCACCGCCTTCCGGCTTCGATTTATCGATTCAGCCAGCCGTTGAGAGTTGCCGATGGTACGGAGATAATACACTTCTTCCAAATCCGTTCCGGGGACGTTCAGCTTCCGGATTCGGCCCCCGGTGGCCAGAAGGAGCTTGTCGTACCTCAGGGTTTCGCCGGTGTCCAGCTCGACGGTCTGCCCGGCAGGATCCAACCTCGTGACGCCGGTCCCGAGACGGAGGCCTATCTCCTGCTCGTCATAGAATTCGGGAGGCTTGAAGAACAGCTTCTCCCTTTCCTTCTCTCCTCGAAGGTACTCCTTGGAGAGGGGGGGCCGGTCATAGGGTCTATCGGGCTCCCGGCCTATGAGGTGTATGAGGCCATCGAATCCCTCACGGCGCAGGGTCTCAGCGGCGCTGCCTCCGGCGAGATTTGCGCCGACGATCACATAGCTTTCTTTGGCGGCCATTTCGATTTACCTTTCGATATTCGTATACAGGGTAAAGAGTATATCACCGCTGGCTTCTGAGTCGACGGCCACACGGTTTTCGAGGTGGCCCTATTCAGAGGGCCTAGGAACCGTTACATTGTTGATAGCATAACCGTTGGGAGAGAGGTCGTATGGCTGAAGGCGCAATAACGAAGGGAATCAGAGGAAGATGGCGGTCTTTGCCCGCTACGATTCTGCTCGCTTTGGTAATCACGGCGTGCGGCGGAGGGTCCTCGCCGGCGCCCACGGCTACGCCTGCCGCTGTATCGACTCCTGTTGACCTTCCGACTCCCAGCGCTACGGTCAGTCCCGCGGGGTCGGTCCGGATCACAACCTTTGACCTGGGCCTGCTGGCTCCGACGGACCTGGCCTCCGACGGCCTGAGCATATGGGTCTCTAGTCTGGGAGAGCCGGTAGCCCTCAACACCACAGTGAGGCGATTCTCTCTGGAGGGCGCGCCCATCGGAAGCTACAAGCTGGGTGTGGTGCCGGGGGCTATCTTATTTGATGGGGAGAACATCTGGGTGAGCAAGCTGGGGACCCCCGCTGACCCGGGTGACGCTGTAGTGAAGCTGTCCACCGCCGGGCTGTTCATAAGGGAATACTCTACTGGGGAGCAGCCCTTTGCCCTGGCTTTCGATGGCGAGAACCTCTGGATCGCAAATGCGGGAGAGGATGCCGTCGTCAAGCTGTCAGGGGATGGAGAGGTGCTGGGGACATTCCCCGTGGATAAGGGCCCCTCGGCCCTGGCCTTCGACGGTGAGAACATCTGGGTCACGATCCTTGGGACCCACGAGGAGGAGGGACACACGGTACAGAAGCTGGCCCCGGACGGCACGATCCTGGCCTCATACCCCGTGGGCATCAGGCCCATAGCCCTGGCCTTCGATGGGACCAACATGTGGGTCGCCAACGGCGGCCCCACGGGCCATGATGGCCGGGATACGGTGTCCAAGCTGGCACTGGACGGGACGTTGCTGGAGGAGTT
>JACZVB010000121.1 GCA_022572865.1 Chloroflexota bacterium
GCGGTCTGACTATTCTAAGAATTCACCCATTCCATCCTTCAGCATATCATCAAGTATAATATAATTATATAGTTTATTAACATAAACAGTTTAAAGGTGAAAAGTATAGTATTGTATATATTAACATATAGAGTTAGTAGGTAAAATATAAAATCATGTAGGTCTTGACAAGTGGTTTTAGCAAATGTAGATTTTTAATAGGAAGTTAGATAGATGAAGATAGAGTAAGATACAGTAAGTTGATACAACACAAGGACTTATAAATTCATCATGAGGCTCAGGATTGGGGATCAAAGAGGTTTTACACTGATTGAAGCGGTGATTGCTGTGGCTCTGGTACTCTTGATTACTGGCGCTTTGTTTTCTGCTGATCTTAGTGCCAGATCGTCCATGAGATTGGCAAGACTCAATTTGGAAGCCACCGATGCATTGGCAACTTTTCTCGAACAAGAGAAGGCGAAGTCCTACATTAATATAGGTAATTCAACGACGGCAAATGTGGTTCTTTCAGATAGCGGGACATTGGACACCTCTGATGATCTGACGGGGGTCATCGTCGGGTCCGAGGGCACCTTCGTAATCGTCACCAAGATCATCGTGAGGCTGATGCGCCAGCCCCGAGCGGTAAAGACCTTTGTTGCTATATACGACGACATAGTCGACGCCAGCGATACGGTCTCGGCCATAATAGGCCAGGGGATAGTGCCCGCGGCCCTGGAGATGATGGACAACATTGTAATCAGGGCTGTGGAGCCGGTGATCCATGCCGGGTACCCGCTGGATGCCGATGCGGTCCTGCTGGTGGAGGTGGAGGGGATGGCGGAATCGGTGGAGGAGGAGGCCCGGGCCATCGAGGTGATCTGCAAAGAGAACAAAGCCACCGACGTCAGGGTGGCCACCGATCCCCAGGCGCGGGAGAAGTTATGGGCAGGCAGGAAGAACGCCTTCGGCGCGCTGGGAAGCATCGCTCCCAACTACTACATAGTGGATGGGGTGGTCCCGCGAAGCAAGCTGCCAGAGGTTATGAAAAAGGTGGCGGAGATATGCAGGCGGTATGAGGTTTCGGTGGCCAACGTGCTGCACGCCGGGGACGGCAATCTCCATCCGATCATCCTGTTCAACGAGCGAGACGAGGGGATGAAGGAGAAAGTGCTGGAGGCCGGAGGCGAGATCATGAGGGTGTGTATCGACGCCGGCGGCGCTCTGACCGGAGAGCACGGCATCGGCATCGAGAAGCAGATGTACATGCCCTGGTCCTTCACCGAAGAGGACATGGATGCGATGCGCAGGCTTCGCGGGGCTTTCTCATCGGCCGGCTTCTTCAACCCGGGCAAGATCTTCCCCGACGAAGCCGTTGACGGTAAAGCCTGGGAACTGCCGCGCCTCGTAGCCAAGAGCTCCGGCATGTATGTCTAGGCCCCGGCCTATTTAGAGATAGTGAGGGAAGAGATGGGCGCAATGGACTCGTTGAATGCCAGGCTGAAGGCGGGAGAGGTCGTCATCATGGACGGCGGCACGGGCACGGAGATCCAGCGCAGGGGGGTCCCCGTCAGCCGAGAAAACTGGTCGGGGTTGCCTATGACGGAACACCCCGATCTGATTCGGGAGATTCACGAAGACTATATCAAGGCCGGGGCCGAGATCATAATTACCAACACTTTCTCCACGGGCCGGTGGATGCTGAAAGAGGTCGGCCTGGAAGACCGGACCGTCGACATCAACAGGCTGGGCGTAAAGCTTGCCCTGGAGGCCCGGGCCAGCGCGGCCCAGGACACTCCTGTTATCGTGGCCGGCTCCATGTCGACCTACAGCCCCTGGTTAGACCCGACCGTAATTCCATCCTACGAGGCCGCGCTGGCCGACTATCGAGAGCAGTCTCAGGCCCTTGTGGAGGCCGGGGTGGACCTGATAGTCGTGGAGATGCTGGTCCGCACCCTGGATACCAGGGCCTCGGTCAAGGCAGCGATGGAGACGGGCCTGCCGGTTTGGGTTGGCTACTCGGTGGTGAGGGAGGGCGAGAAGCTGTACCTGGGCCTTCACAGGAAGCACGGGGGCGAAGGGATACGAAAGGCGGTCGATGCGGTGGCGTCCATGGGGGTCTCGGCTATGTTCATCATGCACACCTCTCTCGAGGACACGGGCCCGGGACTACAGGAGCTAAAAGGGTACACGTCCCTGCCCATCGGGGCCTACGCCCACTCCATGGGTTTCAAGACGGAGGAGCAGAATCCCGATGAGATAGTATTCGGCCCGTATACGCCCGAGGGATACCTGGAGTACGCTCGAAAGTGGGTAGAGATGGGGGCCCGGATCATTGGGGGGTGCTGCGGGACGACTCCGGAGCATATCCGGGCGCTGAAGGAGGGGCTGCCCGAGAGGGTTCCTGCGGGAGGTTGAGGCTATTGGCGGTAATTCATGTCACCCCGATGAGCCGAAGGCGGTATCGGGGTCTGGGGTGGGGGCAATGCCCATATGTGGAAAGAAGCGACCCCTCCCCAGATTCCTCGTCATCCTTCCTGGGAGGGACTCCTCGGAATGACACCATAGCCCTCGGGGGCGCCTCCCAAATTTAATACATCTGAGGGCGGGTTGAAAAAGGGAATTTGCCTTTTAGGGATCGAAAACCCATGGGTTTTATCTCCTTTTTGGAGCGAGCGAAGCGCCATTGGGTATAAAAGCACGCTTGTCCAGAGTTAAAGCTCTTACACCCGGAAGGGTTATCGAACACAGAGGATGGCTGCCCTGGGCCCTGGGGATACTGGCAGTGGCAATAGCTATCGGCCTAGCCCTGTGGCTGATACCCGGCTCGCAGGTGCCTTCGGGTGTGACCGACGCGATGGAAAAAGCGAAGCTGGAGGACCAGTTCCGGCGGACCCTGGCCCAGATCATAGCGGGGGTCGTGATCCTGGCGGGAGTTTACGTGGCCTGGCGGCGGGCCTCGGCCGTCGAGAAGACGGTGGAGGTGAGCCGGGAGGGCCAGATCACGGAGCGGTTCACCCGGGCTATAGAGCAGTTGGGAAGCGACAACATTGCCATATGCCTGGGGGGCATCTATGCCCTGGAGCGGATTGCCAAAGACTCGCCGAAAAACGACCACCGGCAGGTGATGGAGGTGTTGACGGCCTACGTGCGGGAGAACGCCCGTTGGGACGAGGCCAAGGCCGCCAGCGAAGAGCCGGACCAAGAGCATCGACCCTCCATCACCATCCAGGCCATACTCACCGTGCTGGGGAGACGGGACAGGGGCCACGAGGACGAGGATTTTCACCTCGACTTGAGCGGCACCGATTTGCGGGGTGCAGACCTGAAGGAAGCACAATTGCAGAGGGTGAACTTTAACAACGTCCACATGGAGGGGGCAGACCTTTTCAGAGCCGACCTAGCGTGGGCGGACCTTGAATACGCTTACCTGGAAAGGGCAAATTTTAGGGAAGCCCACTTGGAACAGGCAAACCTATTCCAAGCGTTCATGGAAGGGGCGAATCTTTATGCAGCCCATCTGGAGCACGTTAGTCTGATAGCCACTGACCTTCGCGGGGCGACCCTAACAAAGGCTCATCTTGAAGGCGCTCAAGCTTACGAAGCCCACCTGGAAGAGGCAAGTCTCAATGATGCCTACCTTCAGGGAGCGGATTTCGCAGATGCTCACCTAGAAGGAGCAAGGCTCAAGGATGCCCACCTGGAGAGGACGGACTGGAGGGGTGTAAGTGGGCTTGCTAAAGAGCAGATCGAATCGGCACATATTGATGAGGAAACCGTGCTCCCGGACTATTTGAGAGAAGAAGGTGAAACGCAGGAATAATGAAACAGCAGACATTGTCTGTCATTCTGAGTCCCGACTTGTCCCGATACTCGGGACACGGGTCGGGGCGAATGAATCTGGGGCGATGCGTAGCTTCAAGGAAGTTTCCCCCGCCCTAGATCCTTCGCTTCGCTCAGGATGACAGAATGTGGGGGTTCAGGGTGACATAAGCTGTTCGTTCGGGGTGACAAAAGCTGTGGTTCGGGATGATAGAACAAGATGACACAACGTGTGGAGAGACGGAGGTAGAATGCCCCGAGCCAAGGGCCTGGAGCGGGCCATAGACAGGGTCCCGCGCAACCGGAAGATATCTCACGCCCGGGGCCTGGCCGCCTATGCCGTCGATGGCCAAACTCCCAAGGCTGTGGTGTTTCCCAATACCGTGGAGGAGGTAAGCCACCTACTATCGGCCGCCGATGAGGACGGGAAGGCGGTGGTGCCCTGGGGTGGGGGGACGGGAATGGACCTGGGCAACCTGGCGGCCAGGGTCGACCTGGTGATGGGCACCTCCCGCCTCAACCGGGTGGTGGAGCACGAGCCGGCGGACCTTACCGTTATCGTGGAGGGTGGCACAACCCTGGGGGCCCTTCAGGAAGAGCTGGCCCGCAGCGGACAGTTCCTGCCCCTGGATCCGCCCATGAGCGAGGATGCTACCATAGGGGGTATCCTGGCCACCAACGCCAGCGGCCCGAGGAGGGCCCAGTTCGGCACCGCCAGGGACCGTCTTATCGGGATAAAGGTGGTCCACCCCAATGGGGACATAACCAAGGGCGGGGGTAAGGTGGTGAAGAACGTCTCCGGGTACGACATGAACAAGCTGTACACCGGCTCCCTGGGGACTCTGGGCATAATCGTGGAGGCCGCATTCAAGGTTGCCCCGAGATTCAAAGAGGAGAGGACGCTCCTAATCTTATGCCAGTCGTTGGAGGTGGCGGCCCGCCTCGCCCTGGACATACCCAAGACGGGGGTGCAGTCCGTGGCCCTTCAGCTGCTGGACGCGGATGCCCTGGCGTCGGTGGCTTCGGAGGTCGTCGAGATCGACGGGTACCGGGGATACGCCCTGGTCCTGGAGCTGGGCGGGACATCCCCGTCGGTGTCGAGTCAGGAGAGGGAGGTCAGGTCGCTTTGCGACGATCGGCCCGTCGAGGTCTCCCTATTACAGGAAGGCGAGGGCCCCGGGAAGCTGTGGGCCGGTATAAGGGACATGGGTCGGGGCGGAGGCCGGCGTGCTACCATGATAGTAAAGACGACCTCGTTGCCGACCCAGGTGGCGGGGATGATCGAGGGGATACACTCGCTAGACGGGGAATACGACATGGGATGTGGGGTGTCCTCAAACATCACCAGCGGCGTCACCTACAGCTACTGGTGGAAGGAAGACGAGGCCGGCGAGGGCCTCAAGGATATCGTGGAGGGGTTGCGAAAGCTGGCCGCTGACCTGCAGGGGCACTGCGTGGTAGAGGTGTGTCCAACGCAGCTCAAGAGCGTCATCGATGTGTGGGGCAGCAGCGGGCCTCAGGCCCTGCTTATGAGACGGATCAAGGAGCAGTTCGACCCTCGGGGCACCCTGAACCCCGGCAGGTTCGTAGATGGGATATAGCGTTTGGACCTAAAATATCGTGTCATTCTGAGTCCCGAGTATCGGGACGAACGAATCTGGGGGGCGATACATAGCTTCAAGAAAGTCCAGCCTAGATCCTTCACTTCGTTCAGGATGACAAAGCGGAGGGCGATAGATGGCTTCAAGAAAGTCCGCACCACCCCAGATCCTTCACGGAGTTTATCCTGAGAAACGAAGGGCTCAGGCTGACAGAACCGGTAGACA
>JACZVB010000122.1 GCA_022572865.1 Chloroflexota bacterium
CCCCTTCAACCTCTTCGTCGGCAACACCCTGGAGCTGCTCGATGCGTACGCCGAGTTCGATTTCCTCGAAAGCGAACACTTCCGGCTGTTGATCCACTCCGACGAGAGCGCGGTGCTCGGTCCGGCCTTGCTCGACGAGGCCGAGGCCTGCGGCAGAGACCCCTCGGCCATTGGATGGTCCCTCTTCCTATGGATATATATGGGTGACCATCCAGAGGAGCTGCGGCAGAAGGCCACCAGGGAGATTCGCCGGAGGTTTGGTGGGGAGTGGGGGCGTGGTGGTGAGCTTCAGT
Organism: Chloroflexota bacterium; assembly: GCA_022572865.1. The sequence goes on from JACZVB010000122.1 coordinate 294, forward strand.
TCGGCCAAGCCACCGCCCTGGGAAGGCCACAGGACTGCATAGAGATCATCGAGGAGTACGCATCCCTGGGCATCAACCATTTCGTTTTGGACGCCCCTTGTCCCCCTTCGGAGATCATCCAGCAATATGAGCGGATTGCTGCGGAGGTCCTTCCCCACTTCAGGGGCCGCGGCAGTTAGAACGGTTATGGCCCGAGTGGGAGTGGGATACGGCGATCAAGCAGGTAAGGAGCAAGGCCATGACAGACTTGAAATTCGGGATCATCTATTCAGCCCTGGAGGACATCATCGGCCCGGGGGAGATGGCCAAACAGTGCGAAGACTGGGGCTACGATTCTTTCTGGGTGCCAGACTTCGTGCTAAAGCCCCGGTTGGAGGCGATGTCGGCCCTCGCCGCAGCGGCCCAGGCGACCAGCACCATCAAGCTGGGCACCGCGGTGATCGTCCTGCCATTCAGGCATCCGATCCAACTGGCCAAGACCGCCGTGGCCGTCGACAGGCTGTCCAACGGCCGGTTGATGCTGGGGCTCGGGATAGGGGCCGATCCACGGGAGTTCGAGGTGATGGGCCAGGACCTTCGCCAGAGGGCTAAGGTGTCGGACGAGCGCATCGAGATAATTAAAAGGCTCCTCAGCGAGACCAACGTGACCCACCGGGGCCGCTACCACCAGTTCGAAGACGTGACCCTGGGCCTGGCCCCCGTCCAGAAGCCCCATATTCCGATCTGGATCGGGGGAGTATGGAAGGGGAAGGTAGCGGAGGGGGTCATCAGGAGGACGGCCCGCTTTGCCGACGCCTTCATGATCGTCGATGCCCCGGTCCAGGCCTACAAAGAGGCACAGGAGAGGATCCGACGCCAGGCCGAAGAATATGGGAGGGACCCGTCTTCCATCGAGTGGGGCGTCTTCCTGTGGGTCCGACTGGAGGACAACCCGGAGGAGGCCCAGCGGAAGGTCAACGAGGAGCTCCAGTCTCGTCGCTTGGACCAGGGGGCTGCAGAGTTGGGCCATTCTTCGGCCCTGGGCACACCCCAGCATTGTATCCAGGTTATCCAGGAGTTCGCTGATATAGGGGTTACCCACTTCATACTTGACAGCGCCAGCCCGGGCTCCGAGATGTTCGGCCAATACGAGTGGATCGCCAGAGACGTCTTGCCCAGCTTCCGAAGTGGCGCAGGCTGAAGTCCGAAGCCGTGAAATACGACCAGTCAAGCAAAAAGGGAGACACAGGATGGCGGACATAAAATTTGGGCCCATCTATACGGCCATCGAAGACCTGATGGGTCCCGTGGAGCTGGCCGAGAAATGCGAGGCCTGGGGATACGATTCATTCTGGGTCCCCGACTATGTGCTGAAGCCCCGACTGGATGCCCTGACTATCCTCAGCGCGGTGTCCCAGAAGACCAGCCGTATCCAACTGGGCACCGCCGTCCTGGTCCTTCCCTACAAGCACCCTCTGCTGCTGGCCAAGACCGCCCTTTCGGTGGACGTGCTTTCGGGGGGAAGACTGCTGCTGGGGGTCGGCATCGGGGCCGACCCGATAGAGTTCGATGTCCTGGGCCTGGATATTCGAGAGCGAGGGCGCATCTCCGACGAACGGCTGGAGATATTAACTCGCGTCTTCACCGAGACTCATGTCACCCACCAGGGCCGGTTCCACCAGTTCCGGGACGTGAGCCTGGGGCCTCCATCGATACAGAAGCCCCATATTCCCATCTGGGTGGGGGCCTTATGGAGGGGCCGGTGGGCCGAGGGCGCGATACGGCGAACCGCTCGCTACGCCGACGCCTTCGTCCCGGCAGAGGCCACGATCCAGGCCTACAAGGAGGCGATTGAGAGGATCAGCAGGCAGGCCGAAGCCATCGGTCGAGACCCCTCGACCATCGAGTGGGCCCTCTTCCTGTGGCTGTGCATGGACCAGGACAGGGAAAAGGCCCGGCAGAAAGCCACCAAAGAGCTCGGCAGGCGGCTGGGCAGGAAGACGGAGGTGGAGTTCGGCAGGTCCACGGCCCTGGGGACACCTCAGGAGTGCATCCAGGTGATAGAAGAGTACATCAATATCGGCGTGACCCACATCGTGTTGGACGCGGGATGCCCCCCGGAGGAGTTGGTGGAGCAGTACCAGCGTGCCGCCCTGGAGATCGTGCCCCACTTCAAAGGTTCGAGTTAAATGGCCTGAAGCCAGGCCCCCGGCCTGTTAGAGTTTGGAGACGAACTCCTTGATCCCGGCCACACCCTTGACCAAGTTCTCCATGGAGGTGGCGAAGGAGATCCGGGCGTAACCCTCGCCGTACTGGCCGAAGGATACGCCGGGCAGTATCGCTACCCCGGCCTCGTATAGCAGCCGGTCCCCGAACTCCTGAGCGCTCATACCCAGGTCGGAGATGTTGGGGAAGAGATAGAAGGCTCCCGCGGCCTTGTAGCACCGGATGCCATCTATCTCGTTGAGGGCCTTCCAGGTCACGTCCCGGCGCTTTCTGAACTCCTCCACCATATGTTTCGGCCCGGTCTTCGGGCCCTCTATCGCCGCGAGGCCCCCCTTCTGCACGAAGGCGGCGGTGCAGGAGACGCTGTTGACCATCAGGCGGGAGATGTGGGGGACCAGCTCCGGAGGGAAGACGCCGTAGCCCAGACGCCACCCGGTCATGGCGTAGGTCTTGGAGAAGCCGTCCAGGATGATGGTGCGCTCCAGCATATCGGGGAGGCTGGCGATGCTGAAGTGGGAGCTATCGTAGATGATGTCCCGGTAGATTTCGTCGCTGAGGACCAGAAGGTCGTGTTCCTTGGCCATGTCGGCGATGGTCTCCAGCTCCTTTCGGTCGAGCATGCCGCCCGTGGGGTTGTTGGGGGAGTTGAGGATGATCAGTCTGGTCCTCGGGGTTATAGAGCGGCGCACCTCCTCCAGGTCGGGTTTGAATCCCTCCTCCTCATAGAGCCTCATGGGCACGGGGGTGGCCCCGGAGAAGTTGATCATCGACTCGTATATGGGAAACCCCGGATTGGGGTAGATCACCTCATCCCCCTCTTCGACCAGGGCGGTGAGGGTGAAGTACATTATCGGCTTGGCCCCGGGGGTCACGATGATGTTGTCCGGCGATACGGTAATGCCTCGGGCCTCGGAGGTGTGCTCGGCGATCTTGGCCCTGACATCGGGGAGGCCGGCGGCGGGGCCGTAGTGGGTAAAGCCGCCATCCAGGGCCTCCTTTGCGGCATCGATGATGTGGCCTGGGGTGTCGAAATCGGGCTCTCCCAGCTCCAGGTGGACCACGTCCACACCCGTGGCAGCGAGGGCGTTGGCCTTTACCAGCACCTCGAAGGCGGTCTCCGTGCCCAGGTTGCTCATTCTCTTGGCTAGTTTCACTGCTCGCGCACCTCCCATAGGAGTTCTCAGTGGAAAAACGGGCCTCGATTATAGCATACGGGGTCGTGCCCATTCCCCGCCTCCGGCCTTTCGGGTAGAATGCACGAGGTATCGGCCCCACAGGTGCCCTTTTGTGACACTACTGAGTGTTCGCCAGGGAGGTTATTCCCCGTTTCAGGCGGTAAGAGGGGGAGATGAGCAGGATTCAGTTCGGGGCAACCTATTCCACCGCGATGTCCGTAGGGCCTGTGGAGTTCGCCCGGAAGGCCGAGGAATGGGGGTATGATTCCTACTGGGCACCGGAATTCCTGACCCTGCCTACCCTGGACCCGCTGGTGCTTCTGGCAGCCGTGGCCCAGGTGACCGACAAGATCAGGCTGGGCACGGCGGTGGTGGCCCTCGCTTTCAGAAGCCCCTTCCAGCTGGCAAAGGCCGCTCTATCTGTAGACCTGCTGTCTAAAGGGCGGTTGGACCTGGGGGTGGGAATCGGGGGAGTGGTGCCCAAGGACCTGGAGATAGAGCAGGTGGACCTGAAGGAGCGGGGCAGGATCACCAACGAAAGGCTCGACATTCTACGCAGGCTGCTCAACGAGACCCACGTAAGCCACCAGGGGCGATTCCACCAGTTCGATGACCTGACCATGGGCCCCAGGCCGGTGCAAGAGCCCAGCATTCCGTTATGGGTCGGGGCGAGATGGACCGGCAAAATAGCGGATGCCGCCCTCAGGCGAGCGGCCCGGTACGGCGATGCCTTCATCTTCCCTGCGGACACCCCCACCGGCGTGTACCCGGAGACGCAGCAGAGGATCAGACACCATGCCGTCTCCTGTGGCCGGGACCCGGAGGCAGTCCGGTGGGCAGGCACCATGTGGGTATGCCTCGGCAACAGTAAGAGCGAGGCCCGGGAAACCGCTAATACCGAGATTCAAAAACTCATGGGTATCCCGTGGGACGTGCAACCCGACAGGTGCTACGGCCTGGGCACTCCCCAGGACTGCATAGAGTCTATTCAGCGATTTGTCGATCTGGGCGTATCCCATCTGATGTTCGCTCCCAGCTGCCCACCGGAACAGATTCTCCATCAGTACGAAGTATTAGCCAGAGAGGTGGTCCCGCACTTCAAGGAGGAGGGGTGATATGAACAGAATCCAGTTCGGGCCGCTCTATTTTCCTACGGAGGAAGGGCCCGGGGCCATTGAGCTGGCGGAGAGGGCCGAGGAGTGGGGTTACGATTACTACTGGGTGCCGGACTACGTGACCCTGCCCTATATGGACGCCTTCGTCCTGCTGGGGGCCGTAGCCCAGAGAACGTCGAGCCTGAGGCTGGGCACCGCCGTGGTCCTGGCCCCCTTCCGGACGCCCTTTCAGTTCGCCAAGGCCTCGGCGTCCGTAGACCTGCTGTCCCAGGGCCGTTTTACCCTGGGCGTGGGCATAGGAGCGGTGCCCCGGGACTTCGAGATCGCGCAGGTGGATTTACGGCAACGAGGCCGTATATCCGACGAGACCCTGGACATCATCCGCAGGCTATTCAGCCGGGAGAGCGTAAGCTATGAGGGCCGCTACTACACTTTCGAGAATTTCACCATAGGCCCCAGGCCCGTTCAATCCCAGATTCCCATCTGGATAGGGGCCCAGGGTGGGGACAGCTTCCCGGAAGGGGTGATCAGGCGGGCGGGACTATACGGTGACGGCTTCTTTCCGGTAGATACGTCGGTGGAACAGTTCCAGAAGGCCCAAGTCAGGATAAAAGAGGTGGCCGCCTCCCACGGCCGGGACCCGGAGGCCATCCAGTGGGGGCTTCTCACGTGGCTGTGCGCCGGGCCCAGCAAAGAGGAGGCCCGGGAGACCGCCAGCAGGGAGATAAGTAAGCGCCTGGGACAGGACCGATACCTTGAGGGGGAAAGGGGCTACGCCCTGGGGACTCCTAAGGACATGATAGAGACTATCGAAAGCTACGTGGAGATAGGCCTC
>JACZVB010000123.1 GCA_022572865.1 Chloroflexota bacterium
GTTGAACGAGGGGCCTCCTTCTGCATTGACGTTGACGGCGTTTCCATCCTTGCGTATGAAGGGGAGACAATTGCATCGGCTATTCTCGCCCATGGCCGCCGTGCCCTCCGCCGTACCCGCATTAAGGACAACCCCCGGGGCCTCTTCTGCGGGATAGGGGTCTGCTACGACTGTTTGGTAATCATCGACGGGACTCCTAACCTCCGGGCCTGCATGGCCCCGGCCGTCCCCGGCCTTCGGGTACAGACCCAGAAGGGCGTGGGGCCGGCGGAAAGGGAGGCCCGTGGAACAGGTTGACCTGGCCGTGATCGGCGCCGGACCCGCGGGGCTCTCCGCCGCCCTGACCGCACAGGCCGCAGGCCTCAGCGCTACGGTCATCGACGAGAATCCCCGGCCCGGGGGCCAGATCTTCCGGCAGATGCCCGAGGCGTTTCGAGTGGCAAGGCCGGAGGCCCTGGGACACACCTTCCAGAAGGGACAGGCCCTTCTGGAGAAGGTCTCTGGGGCCGGCATCCAGCTCAGGCTAGGCACCACCGTATGGGGTGTGTTCCATCCCCTGACCCTGGCCCTGCATCGGGGAGACTCCACTCAGAGCCTTCGATGTCGCACCCTGATACTTGCCACCGGGGCATACGACCGTCCCATGCCCTTTCCGGGCTGGACTCTGCCCGGGATCATGACCCTGGGGGGTGCTCAGGCCCTGGTCAAGGGCCAGCGAGTGCTACCTGGGACCAGGATCGTACTCGCGGGCTCAGGCCCTTTCCTGCTGCCAGTCGCGGCCCAGCTTCTAAAAGGAGGCGCTAAGATAGTCGCCATTCTGGAGGCTACCAGGCCGCGGTCCTGGCTGGGCAAGGCAGGCGTTCTCTGGAAGCAGTGGGAGCGCTTCAGGGAGGCATGGGAGTACATGCGCCCAATCGCCGCTGCCCGGGTCCCGGTCAGGTTCGGTCAGACCATCGTCGCCGCCCGGGGAGACCAGGTACTGGAGGAGGTTACCGTCGCATCCCTGGACCGGGAGTGGCGGCCCGTCCCCGGCAGTGAATACACCCTGGAAGCCGACACCGCCTGCGTGGGTTTCGGCTTCTCCATAAACACCCAGCTTTCCACGCTGTGCGGATGTGACCACCAGTACAACCCCGGGTACGGCGGCTGGGTGGTCTCCCACGATAGCTGGCAGCGGACCTCGGCCCAGAACGTCCTGGTCGCCGGCGAGGCCACGGGAATAGCCGGCGTCGACGCCGCTTTAGCCGAAGGCGCCATCGCAGGCATCGGGGCGGCCCTGGCCCTGGGCCTGATCTCCGAGGCCGAAGCCCGGAGAAGAGCAGCGCCCCACAGAAGGCGTCTGGACCGGACGCGGCCTTTCGCAGAGATGCTGGGAGCGCTCTTCGCCCCCAGGGAAGGGCTTCTGGACCTGATTACTGATGAAACGGTGGTCTGCCGTTGTGAGGAAGTGACCGCCGCCGAAGTGAGGCAGGCTGTAGACAGCGGCGCAAGGGATGTGAACGGAGTGAAATCCAGGGCCAGGGCGGGCATGGGCCTGTGCCAGGGAAGGGTTTGCGGGCCTGTAGTGGCGGAACTGGTGGCCCGGGGCACGGGCCGGCCTGTAGAAGAAGTCGGAGTGTTCTCCGCCAGGCCCATTACCAAACCGGTCTCCCTGGCCGCCATCGCCCGCATGGAATGAATTAAGCTTCGGTTCCGCAGTTGCCCGGACCAATATGGGCCGGGGGTCCGTCCTCCTAATCTGCTCTATGAAATGAGAGGGTGCAAACTTGGTCCAAAAGAGCGTAGACGCCGTGGTCATCGGCGGAGGCATCCTGGGTGCCGCCACCGCCTACCATCTTACCCGGTTCGGGGCTGAGGTTTGCCTGGTCGAAAGGGGGGCCATCGCCTCAGGGACCTCGGGCGCGTGCGACGGCCAGATCCTGATAGCCGACCGGCACCCGGGCCCCGAGCTGGAGCTTGGCAAGCTAGCCCTCAAGCGCTGGGATGAGCTGGCCCGGGAGCTTCCCATCGACATCGAATATGAAGCCAGGGGCAGCACCCTGATCGCAGAGGTGGAGGAAGACGTGACCGCCCTGGCCCACCTGGTTGATTCCCTTAAGGGCGAAGGGATACGGGCCCATATACTCCAGGGGCCCGAGATGCGAGACCTGGAGCCTGAGCTGGCCGAGGACATTCCAGGCCTGGCCTGGTTCCCGGACCACGCGCAGGTGCAGCCCCAGCTAGCCTGCTGGGGTATGGCCCAGGCGGCCCGAGAGGGCGGCGCAATCCTGGAGACCCATACCGAGGTGGTAGCCATAGAAAGGGACCCCCGAGGGCGGGTATCTACTGTCGTTACGTCCAATGGCCCCATCACCACTCCCGTAGTGGTAAACGCGGCGGGGGCCTGGAGCCCCACCATAGGCGAGATGGTCGGGATTCGGGTGCCCGTCAAGCCCAGACGAGGCCATATCGTAGTGACGGAGCCGGTCCCACCCATTCTGCGACATTCCGCAATGGAGGCCTCCTATACCCGCACCATAGACGCCGACGATGCGGCGCTCCAGGTGGCCATGGTGATAGAGCACACGAAAAGCGGCACTATGCTCTTCGGCAGCAGCCGGGAATTCGTCGACTTCGACCGTCGAGAGAGTCTGGAGGCCATCAGGGGCATCGTAAGGCGGGCCATACGGTTCTTCCCCGCACTGGCCCGGGTCCAGGCGATACGCTGCTACACGGGCTTCCGCCCCTATACTCCAGACCACCTGCCTATCCTGGGCGAGTGCGAGCAGGTGCCGGGGTTCTATCTGGCCACGGGCCACGAGGGCGGGGGCATCTGCATGGGGCCTATCTCAGGGAAGCTGGTAGCCCAGCAGATCACCGGCCAGACCCCAGACCTCTCTCTTGAGGCCTACAATATCAGCAGATTCGACCGCGACTCTAAGTCAGGGTAGCCCCGGAGCAAGGGCCTTGACCCTCGCCACTTACCCTACTTGACGGCCCCTTCCTCCCGGAGTTTTTCTACCTTCTCCAGGCTGTAGCCCAGCGACTCCAGCACCTCCTCAGTGTTCTCGCCGTTCATTGGCGAGAAGCGGCGCAGGCCCGGGGCCTCTCCCTCGAACTTAAAGGGCACTCCCACCTGCCTCACTTTGCCCGCCGTAGGGTGCTCCAGGTCGATGATCATCTCCCTGGCCTGGACCTGGGGGTCCGAGGCCACCTCATCTAGGGAATACACCTTGCCGACGCAGGTGTCCACCCGGCTCAGAATCTCGAACCACTCGTCTCGGGTGCGGGTACGGAAGGCCTTCTCAAGCTCCTCCCTGACCCGCCGGTCCTGCTGGCCAAAGGCATCGAACTCCGATAGGTGCTCCAGGCCCATGGCCTGGCAAAGGCCCTGGTAGAACCAGGGCTCCAGGCTGGAAATAGCGATGTATTTATCGTCGCTGGTCCGGTATATCGAATACCTGGGGTCTCCCCCGGCCAGCCTGCCCTTGCCCCGGTCCGGGATAACGCCCGTCTTGTAGTAGTCCTCGAACATCGACGCCATGAGGTACACCACCCCGTCGGCCATGGCCACGTCTACGTAGCTCCCCTTCCCTGTGGCCTGACGCCCCACCAGGGCCGAGAGGACCGCCACCGCCGCCGTAAGGCCTCCGCCTGCGAAGTCGGCTATAAAGTTCCAGGGTATGGCGTGGTCGCCGTTCGGCGTGCCGATGGTCCCCTGGGCCCCGGCTATGGATATGTAGTTCAGGTCGTGTCCCACCATACTTCTATACGGGCCCGTCTGCCCGTAGCCCGTGACCGATAGATAGATGATCTCGGGATTGATCTTCTTTATGGTCTCGTAGTCCACCCCCAGCCTTTTCACCACCCCGGGCCTGAACTCCTCCACGATGACATCGGCGGTTTTGGCAAGCTTGTAGAATATCTCTCTGGCCGCATCGTTCTTCAGATTGAGGGATATGCTCCGCTTGTTTCTGCCCATTGCGTCGTAGGCGCAGTCCTCCTCCGTCCGGTTCAGCCAGCCGGCCCCCTTTTCGGCCCCTTTGACCGCCGCGCGCCGCCCCGACAGGCCCACCTCCTCCACCTTCAACACGTCGGCGCCCAGGTCGGCCAGGACCATGGTGCAAAAAGGGCCCGGGGCCATGCGGGACAGGTCCAGCACCTTTATTCCTTCCAACGGCAAGCCCATAGTGTCGCTCCTTTTGATACTGTATCCCGCTTACTCCTCTGTGGTGATCACACCTTCGGCCATGAGGTCACCGATCTCCTCATCGGTCATGCCCAGAATCTCTTTGTACACCAGCTCGTTATGCTGGCCAAGGCAGGGGCCGGCGGACCGCAGCTTTCCGGGGGTTTTGGAGAGCTCGAAGGAGAGCCCATCGTAGGCATGACGCCCTATAACCGGGTGGTCAAGATACTGGAAGAAGTCCCGATGCCTCACCTGCGGATCGTCGAACTGGTCCTGAGCGCTCTGGACCGTTCCCGAGGCCACCCCAGCCCCCTGCATCTTCTCCATGACCTCTCGGGGTGTGTAGCCCAGGGTCCACTCGCCTATAAGACGGTCCATCTCCTCCTCGTTCCTCCTCCTGTTTCTCAAGGTCGAGAACCGTTCCTCCCGAGTCCACTCAGGGTCCCCGAGAACGCGGCAGAAGGCAGCCCATTCCTCGTCTGTAAAAACAGCGATAGCACACCAGGCGTCATTCCCCTTGCAAGGGTAAGCGTTATGTGGAGCGGCACTGGGGTCCCGGTTGCCCACCCGGCACCACTCCCGGCCGTTGACTGCATAGTCCAACTGGACCGGGGCCAGGAACTGGATGCCGCACTCCAACTGGGAGAGATCCAGGTGCTGTCCCTGCCCCGTCTTCCTACGATGGTCAAGGGCCGCCACCAGTGCTATCGAGCCGTAAAATGGCGAAATGAAGTCGGTGTAGGCGCCATAAGGAATGGCGGGAAGTCTATCGGGCCACCCCGTCAGATGGCCGAACCCAGCCAGGCTTGCCATCATCATCCCGAATCCGATGAACCCGCCGTGGGGGCCTCCGTGCCCCTGCTGGCTGGCGCTGAAGTAGATGATGTCCGGTTTGATCTTTCGCACGCTCTCGTAGTCCAGGCCCCACTTCACCATCGCCTTGGGGCTGAAGGACTCGGCCACCACGTCCGCCCAGAGCACGAACCTCCTGGCGATCCCTATGCCCTTGGGTGTATTCAGATCGAGGCTTACGCCGTACTTGCTGGAGTTGTAGTCGGCCATGAAGGCGCTGCGGTCCACCCCCGGCACCCCGTCCTTGAAGGGCGGCGCAACCCCTAGCGTGTCCAGATGGGTGTGGGACTCGATGTGGACTACCGTTGCGCCGTGGTCAGCCAGGTTCTTGGTGGTTATAGGCCCGACCCCCACCCACGCGAAGTCGGCCACCTTTACCCCTTCAAATATCTGCTTGCTCAATTATATCCCTCACCTAAATAACCAATGGCGCTAGCTTACGCAGCGTTCACAACCGGTTCCAAGGAAACTGTTTCATGTCATTCCGACCCCGTCCTGAGCCTGCCTGTCCTGAGCAATGCCGAAGGGTCGAAGGGTCGGGGGAGGAATCTGGGGCGGGGCCCTTCCCT